>CAYNHD010000443.1:0-3231 GCA_964396775.1 uncultured Thermoflexus sp.
ATCCTATACCGCTCACCTACGAGATTTCGTATGTCCTTAACTTTATCCACTCCCATCGTTGTCCAAACCTTGCGCGATTGGGCGTCCGTTTGCTATAGTGGGGCTGGTATATGGCGCGGCACACAGGGCGGTGGTCGAGGAGGCAGCCGCGTGTGCTGCCGGGTTCGATTGGCACGGTCCAGCGAGCGATTGCTGGATAGACAGTATTAGTCGTCTAGAACCAACAAGGAGCGGGAACAGATGACCCATATCATTACCAGCCTGTGCTTGCGCGACGGGGCGTGCGTGGAGGTATGCCCGGTTGACTGCATCATACCCGGCTTCCCGGAGAACGAGTGGCCGTGGTACTTCATTGACCCGGACACCTGCATTGACTGTGGCGCGTGCGTGCCCGAATGCCCGTTCGAGGCGATCTTCGTCGAAGAGGAAGTGCCGGACGCCTATGAGATGGCCGCCGGCCAGGAGCGCATCCCCTGGGAGTCGAAGAAGCGCGAGGCGGCGGCAGGCGGCGAAGTCGTTGACCTGACCGGCGACATCAAGTGGAATTACGAGTTCTTCAAGAGCGGCCCTGGCTACGACTCCAAGCCGTAGCGCGCCGCGCCCGAACTGTACACAACAAGGACCGCCACACGGCGGTCTTTGTGATCCGCACACGCCTCTCCCCCCAGTTCCCTTCTCCAGCCAAGCTGAAGAGGAGGGCTGTGATCGCGGGGTGGGGCCAGGGGACGAACGCAGTACCGAAAGAGACTTCCGAAGTCTGCGCAGACTTCGGAAGTCTTGTTTTGGGCCGGGCGTTACTCCGGCTTTGGCTCGCCTTCCGGTTTGGCGTTGAGGATGCCCGGAAGCTGGCTGATCGACTCGCTCAGGTTCAGGCCGGTGAGCGCTTCGACCGTGGCGGGCACCTGGGCGATGATGTTGGTGATGTCGCCACTGAGCTTGGAGGCCCCGGCGCTGGCACCGTCCCCGCTGCTGATGATCACGATGCGATCGGTCTGGGCGAGCGGCTGGGCGATGGCGGCAGCGACCTCTGGCAGCGCCTCGATGACCTGCTGGATGATCGCGGCCTGGTTGTACTGCTGCCAGGCAGCGGCTTTCTTCTCCATCGCTTGCGCTTCCGCCAACCCTTTTTGCAGCGTGATCTCGGCTTCGGCCAGGCCGCGCGCGCGGATGGCGTCTGCTTCGGCCTCGCCGCGCGCGCGGATGGCGGCGGCTTCACCGCCAGCGCGTGCCTCCAACTCGTATTTCTGAGCGTTAGCCAACGTCTCGATGCGGAACTGCTCGGCGGCGGCTGGCTTGCGGACGGTCGCCTCCAGTTCCTTTTCCATGCGCAGGGCTTCTTGCTCCTGCACCTCGATCCGCTTCTGCTTCTCGATCAGCTCGATCTGCACTTCCTCGGCGCGGATCGTCTGACTGGTGATGCGCTCCTGGAGCGTGCCGGCCAGGTTGGCCTCGGTTTGCTTGCGGGCCACTTCGCTGTCGTAGCTGGCCTGTTGCAGGTTGTAGTCGCGGCGGGCCTCGGCCTCGCGGGTGAGGGCAAGCTGCTCGGCGATGGTCGCGTCGCGCTTGACTTCGGCCACGCGCGGGCGGCCCAGCGCGTCGAGGTAGCCCTCTTTGTCGCGCACGTCCTTGATCACGAAGGTGTCAATGCCCAGGCCCATGTTGGCCAGGTCGCTGGCCGAGACATCCTGCACTTCCTGGGCGAACTTGTCGCGCTCGCGGTAAATCTCCTCGACGGTCATGTTGCCGATGATGGCGCGCAGGTGCCCGGCCAGCGTCTCGTGGGCAACGTTGGTGATCTCGGCGCGGGTCTTGGACAGAAAACGCTCGGCGGCGGTGCGGATGGACACGTCATCGCTGGCGATCTTGATCTGGGCGACGCCTTCCAGCGTGACCGGGACGCCCTGGCGTGTGTACACGTCGTCGGTGATGATCTCAATGGTCATGATCTCCAGCGACAGCGTGTCCACACGCTCCAGGATGGGCCAGATGAACGCGCGCCCGCCCTTGACGATGCGGTATGGCTCCACCTCGCCTGTCTCGCTGCTGCGCGTGCGGCGGCCTGAGATGATCAGGACTTCGTTGGGGCCAACTTTCCTCACCCGGCTGGCGTAGACGGCGACCAGGGTGAAGAGGATGAAGAGAAACAACAGGATGACAATTGCGCCTACGGCTACCATGAGCGGTTGTCCTTTCTGGGTTCACAGGCTAAACAACTGGCAATGGACAGAGACGGTGCATCGCACAAACAGGCGGCGTGCGGCGCGCAATGGGATGCGGGCGGTGGGTACCGGACGCCGCGCAGGGTAGGTCGCTCAGTCAATGGCGCTCACGTAGGCCATGCCGCCGACGATGCGCTCAATGCGCACCGGCGTGCCGCGCTCGAACGCGCTCTGCTCGTCGGTGGCGCGGGCCGAATAGGTGACCCGGCTGCCCTGAGCGACGAAGGCGATCTGGCCCACGCCGTTGACCGGGATGGGCGTGGTGATCTCGGCGACCTGGCCGATCAGCCGGGCCTGGCGCACTTCGCTGCTGATCGTTGGCGACAGGATGTACAGGAAGAAGCCCTGGGCGGCAATGCCTATCAACACACCTCCCGCCAGGGCGACGATCAGACTGATGACGGTGCCCGCCCCAAACAACGTCGCGGAGATCAGGCCGAACGCGCCGAACGACGAGATGAAACTGGCCACAGCCAGCATACTGACGCCCGTCGCCTCTGATGCACCGTCGGCGTCAATCAGGTCAATGTCGCCCATGTCAACATCTACGCCAGGGGCGAAGTCGAGATCGCCCAGCGCATCGCCAATGCCCTGGAAGAACAGCAGGAAGATGGCATAGACCAGCCCGATCAGCAGGGCGGCGGCATAGACAATGTGGATCGGGTTGTCTCCGAAGATGTCGCTGAGAACGCTTGCCGTGAGGATAGTCATCATGCTGTGCCCCTTGACGCTTTGCGGGGGTATTACCCGCGCTAGACCCTCATTAGTGAATTATAGGGCGGAGAGGGGCAGGGGGCAATCGAAATCGCTGACATACGGCTGACTTTGCCGGGCGGAGGCTGACATCCGCTGCGCGGACGTTTCTGGTATAATGCGTGGAGCGCAGGTTCTGCACACGCCTCACCCCCTAAGAGGCCGTTTGAGAGGTATCTTGACCCCCATCCCCGGCCCTTCCCTCGCAGGCGAGGGAAGGGAGAAAGGACTGCTCTTGAAGTCCCTCCCCGCCTGCGGG
>CAYNHD010000444.1:0-3222 GCA_964396775.1 uncultured Thermoflexus sp.
GGATTGGCCGAGCCAACGAAGAAGAAGGTACCCGGCACTGCTTCCAGGAAGTAGGACATATCCTCGGCGGCCATCGTCTGGAAGTCCCGTATAAGCTGCACGCCCGGCGCGACCGCCTGGAATACTGCCCGCAGCCGCTCGTTGACCCCGGCATCGTTGACGACCGGCAGGGTAAGCTGCTCGACCGTGACCTCCGCCTGACAGCCCAGCGCGGCGGCGATGTCCTGGCTGATGGCCTGCACGCGCTCCCCCAGCAAGGCGATCATCTCATTGTGGAAGGCGCGAATCGTGCCGCGCAGCCGCGCCGAAGCAGGGATGACGTTGAACGAGTCGCCCGCCTTGAACTCAGTCACCGAGACGACAGCGACCTCAGTGGGGCGCACATTGCGGCTGACGATGGTTTGCAGCGCGCTGACGATCTGGCACGCGGCTACAATCGGGTCGCGGGTCTCGTGCGGCAGCGCGCCGTGCCCGCCGCGCCCGCGAACCGTGATGGTCATGTCGCCCGCCGCGGCCATCATCGGGCCGTCCACCAGCGCCACCGCCCCGACCGGCATCTCGTTCCACAGGTGCAGCCCCAGGCTGACCTGCGGAGCGGGCGCTTGCAGCGCGCCGGCGGCGATCATCGCCTGCGCGCCGCGCCCGATCTCCTCGGCGGGCTGGAAGACGAACTTGACCCGCCCGGCCAGCTCAGCGCGGCGCGCGCTGAGCAACTCGGCGACGGCCAGGGCGATGGCCGTGTGCCCGTCGTGCCCGCAGGCGTGCATGACGCCCGCCGTCTGCGAGGCGTAGGGCACCTCGTTTTCTTCCTGGATGGGCAGGGCGTCCATGTCCGCGCGCACCAGCACGGTCGGCCCGTCCGCCGCTCCCTCCAGCACGGCGACGACACCCGACTCGCCAATGCCAGTCTGCACCTCAAGGCCCAGGTCATGCAGCCGCCCAGCGACGATTCCTGCCGTGCGGGGCAGCGCGAATCCCAGTTCCGGCTGGCGGTGCAGGTCGCGGCGCAGGGCGATCCAGGCATCCTGGCGGGCGGCAATGTCCGGCTTGAAGTCAATCACCAGGGATCCCTCCCCCTGCAATTGCGGTGACAGGCACAGCAGAGCCGCCTTCACGCAGATCACCTGGCAGCTTGCCGGGCAGCGCCGCTGCTTGCGACGTCAGCGCAGGGTGAACACGCGAAACGTCTCGGTGTAGCGCGGCCCATCGCCGACGAATTCGGCGTCCACGTTGGCGCGCTGGCGGCGCTCCATCTCCTCCATGTCAGCGATCTGGCTCTTGTGCTCGCGCAGCGCGGCGATCTTGGCCTCGAGGTAGGCGGTCACGTCAATGCGGGCGTTCGGCTCGTGCGTGCCGCACAGGTAGACGGTCGTCACTTTGTGCGGAGCCAGGCCCTCCACCTGGAACAACTCCGGGAAGGTCAGGTGATCGCGCGCTGCCGGAAAAACCGCGTCGAGCGCCGCGTCGCCGATGGCGCGGTGATCCGGGTGGTTGATGTACTGCGTGCCGTGCCAGCGCACCGTCGGGTCGTTGGTGACGACGGCATCCGGCTTCTTCAGGCGGATCAGGCGGGTGAGCTGGCGACGCAGGTCGAGCGTGGGCTGTAGCTCACCGTCCGGGTAGCGCAGGAAGATCACTTCTTCCACGCCCAGCCGGGCAGCGGCGGCGCGTTCCTCGGCTTCACGAATCGCCACCAACTGCTCCGAAGTGATGGTCAGATCGTGCGAGCCTTTGTCGCCGCTGGTAGCCAGCACGAAAATCACCCGCTTGCCTTCAGCGGCCCAGCGCGCGAACGTGCCGCCGCAGAAGAATTCTGGGTCGTCGGGATGGGCGAAAATGCCCATGACCGTCGCCATGCCGTTGGGCGAAGTGTTCTCACTCATGCTGGTCTGGTTTCTCCTGTTTGCTGCGGTTTGGTCTCGGCCCGCTGCCCGGACGATGGCGGCGACCCCGGCGCGAGCGCCCACGCCGCCCTTCGCGCGGCGCGTCGCTGGGCTGGTCGGCAGGTCTGGCAGCAAAGTAGCTCTCCGGCGAGATTGGCTCACCGGGCAGGGCTTCGTCGTCGTAATCCGCTCCGCCCTCGTCCTCCTCTTCGGCGACGGGCTGGCGTGCGCCGCAGTCACAGCCGCCATTCTCCGCCTTCGCGCAGCCGGCATCGGCCTTCGCCTGCAAGGCCGCCAGTTCGTCCAGGGGAACGATGTCTTCGCGGTTGACGACATACTGCGTCTCTTCGACCAGCACAGTGACGGCATCGCGCAGCGGGTGCACGTCAATGACCTTGCCCTCGCCGTGCGGCGTACCGACGCGCTTGTTGCGCTTGGGAAGCTGCTTGCGCGCCTCGACGTACTGTTCGTACTCGTAGATCAGGCAGCAGCGCAGCCGCCCGCACATCCCGGTGATCTCCGTCGGGTTGAGCGAGATACCCTGCGCTTTGGCCATCTTGATCGAGATCGGGCTGAAGTCGGTCAGGAACGTGCTGCAACAGCGCGGGATGCCGCAGGCGCCCATGCCGCCGATCAGCTTGGCCACGTCGCGCGGCCCGATCTGGCGTAGCTCGACTTTGGCACGGAAGCTGCGCTGTAACACGGCGCGCAGCTTGTTGGTGTTGAGCTTGTCCTCGGCGGTGAAGAGGAACGTGAGCAGCGTGCCGTCGAAGTTGTACTGGGCGGCGATGAACTTGGCATCTTTGAAACCGCCCAACTCGGCGGCTTTTTCGCGGCAGTTGATCAGCGCCTCGACTTCGCGCGTCTGCCACAGCTTCTGGCTCATCGTGTCGGTGGGCGTGGCCTTGCGCAGGATGGGCTTGTAGTCGCGCTCTTTGCCGTCCGCGTCGAGTGGCATGATGCTCATCACCTGGCCCATCTGCCGCCCGCGGGCGGTTTCCACGATCACGTAGTCGCCGACCATCAGGTCGGGGAGGTGCTCGCAGCCAAAATGATAGAGCTTGCCCACTTCGTAGAACCGGACGCCGGCGATCTGGCCGGTTGTGGTCCGGGAGGTGTCTTCATTGGTTGCTGTCATGTTGGAGTGCCTTTCCGAACAATCGGATGGTTTTACGCCGACAACTATAGAAGATGTGCAGGGTGTTTGCAATAGATCGGCGTGAGATCGGCGTGAGATCGGCGTGAAAATTGTACAAACAAGGTGTTCGGTGTATGCTGGTACAGACAACGATTATCTCCTGGCGGTGCTGAGGAGCTCAAATGTTATGGTGAGATTGCA
>CAYNHD010000445.1:0-3218 GCA_964396775.1 uncultured Thermoflexus sp.
GCTTGCCCCCTATTCGAATGGAGCGGGGGTGAGGTCAAGCTGGGCGCAGCAGAGCCGCGCCGCACAGCCTCAGACTTCCGAAGTCCTCGAAGACTTTGGAAGTCTCTTCCTGCCGCGCCAGTAGCGCGCGTGCGGAAAGCGTTGTATAACACGGGCGCGCGAACCGAAGTCTGCGCAGTGCTTGCGGGGCGGGGGTTTGCTGCTAAACTTAAGCGTACAGCATGGCGGCAAGCCTGGGGACGCAGCGAGCAATGGAGAAGTCGGCATGAAACGGATTCTTGTTGTGGATGATGAGATCGGCGCGCTGACGCTGATCGGAATCATGCTTGAGCGCGGCGGGTTCGAGGTGCTCAAGGCCAAAGATGCCGACCAGGCGCTGGCAGTCCTGGAACTGAACACGCCAGACCTGATCATTCTCGATGTGATGATGCCGGGCATGGACGGCATTGAGCTATGCCGTGTGCTGCGTGGACGACCGGATACGGCGACGCTGCCCATTCTCATCCTGTCCGCGCGCGGCGACGCCAAGAGCGTCATGAGCGGCATGGACGCGGGGGCCAGCGACTACCTGCCCAAGCCGATCCTGCACCACGACCTGGTGGCTAAAGTGCGCCGCATGTTGGACATGGGCGAGGCGGATGCCGATCTGCGGGCGAGCCTGTAAGCCGCCGACACGCCCGCTGCCCGCTGCAAGTCGCGCTCAACGCGCCCGCCGGATGTTCCGCGCCGGGGGCGCGTTTTCGCTATGCGCTGTTTGTGCGGGCGCTGTGCTAGAATCGAGTGCGGTGCGGCGTATGGCAGCGATTGCCTGGGGCGCAGCAGAGCAGCGCCCCTACGGACTAGAGCGTGTTATGCACTTTTCAACCCCTATCCCCCGGCCCCTTTCCCCGCAAGCAGGGAAAGGGGAGCCTCCCCGCTGGCGGGGAGGGACTGCTAGGCGCGGTCACCACGCGCACGGCATGAGGCGGAGCCTCCCCGCTGGCGGGGAGGGACTACAGGGTGGGGTCAGGGCGTACCATATGCGCCGTGCCCTGCACGCTACGCCGAGCGTGCGGAGTTCATGACACGCTCTAGGCGTGGTCGTGCAGCGCCCGGCGAGAGGCGTGCCATGAGGAGGGCACATGTTCCCCATCGGAGATGACAATCACGGGGCGCGCGGCGTCCCGGTGGTGACGGTCGGGCTGATCGCCGTCAACGTGCTGGTCTACCTGTACCAGCTTACGCTCAGCCTGCCCGACCTGCAGAGCTTCATCTTCACCTATGGCGCGATTCCCGCCGAAATTGAGCGCGGGACCGACCTCTACACGCTGTTCACGTCCATGTTCGTGCACGGCGGCTTTGCCCACATCGCCGGCAACATGCTCTTCTTGTGGATTTTCGGCGACAACATCGAGCAACGCTTCGGCCCGATCCTGTACCTGCTCTTCTACGTGGGGACTGGCCTGGCGGCGTCCGCCGCGCATATCCTGACCGACCCCACCTCGCCGGTGCCGACAGTCGGGGCGAGCGGGGCCATCTCCGGGGTGATGGGCGCGTACATCCTGCTCTACCCGCTCAACCGCGTGCGCACCTTCATCTGGTACCTGGGCGTGGTCTACGTGCCCGCCTACATCTACCTGGGCATCTGGTTCCTCACCCAACTGATCAACGGCGCGGCAGCGCTCAGCGTCCCGACGGCGCAGAGCACGGGCGTGGCCTTCTGGGCGCACATTGGCGGGTTTGCCACCGGGGTGGTCGTGGCGCTGCTGCTCAAGCCGCTGCGCCCGGAGCCGCCGCGCCGCCAGCAGGTTATCTTCACACGCGGCTCCGGGGGGCGTTGGGGCGGCTGATAGTAAGTTTAGTCGCTAAGACTGGGCGTGAATTCGACGCGCGCCGGGCGACTGAGTAGAATAGCGCGCCGTTGGCCCGCGCTGGCCGCGCATGGGTGTTGCCAGTGCGCAAGTGATAGGAACGGGGAGGGAGACTGTGCGAACGCCGTTACTGGTCATCCTGGCGGGCGGGGCAAGCTCGCGCTTGTGGCCCCTGGAAGAGAAATCGCTGATCAAGTTTATGGGACGCCCGCTGCTGAGCTGGCAGTTGGAGAACTACGCGGAGTTGGGCCTGGATCGGGCGGTGATCGTCGCCAACCCGGAGAACGAGGCGCTGATTCGGGCGTATGTGGCCTCGCTGACAAGCACACAGGTAGATGTGGTGGTGCAACGCGAGCCGCGCGGCATGGGCGACGCGCTGCTCCAGCTTGAGGGCTACCTGGCGGCGAATGGCAACCAGACGATCTACGTCACCCAGGTGCACGACCTGACCGACGTGGTGCTCCACCAACGGATGCTGACCGAGTATCAGTCGGAGACGGCGCTTGCTTACCTGGCCGGCTACCGCGTCAAGGAGTACTTCCCCGGCGGCTATCTGGAGGTGGGCGCGGAGGGGCGCATCACCAACGTGATTGAGAAGCCGGGGCCGGGCAACGAGCCGAGCGATCTGGTCAGCATCGTCGCCCACATTCACTCCGACGCCGCCCTGCTGCTGGACGCCATCCGCGCTGAATACGCCAGGCCGGAGAAGACCGACGACCACTACGAGCGGGCGATGGCCCGCCTGATGCAGCAGCACGTCTTCCGCGTGGTGCCCTACGAGGGTCCCTGGCAGGCGCTCAAGTTCCCCTGGCACGTGCTCGACGTGATGGACGCCTTCCTGAGCCAGATTGACAACCAGCGCATCGCGCCGGACGCCTTCATTGAGGACGGCGTGCTGGTCAAGGGGGACGTGATCATTGACTCCGGGGCGCGGCTCTTTCACGGGGCGACGGTCATCGGTCCGGCTTACATTGGCCAGGGGGCCATCGTCGGCAACGGGGCGCTGGTGCGCGGCTCGATGATCGGCGCGGGGGCGGTGGTCGGCTTCGCCACCGAGGTGGCGCGCAGCTACCTGGCCGACCGCGCGCACACGCACGCCTGCCAGGTGCTTGATTCCGTGCTGGATGAGGACGTGAACTTCTCAGCGGCCTGCACGACGGCCAACCTGCGCATTGACCAGGGGCCGGTCTGGTCAACGGTCAAGGGGCAGCGCATGGATACCGGGCGCAGCAAGCTGGGGCTGATCGCCGGCAAGCGCGCCTTCATCGGCGTGAACGTGATGACCATGCCCGGCGTCAAGATCGGGCGCGACGCGGAGATCGGCCCGACGACGGTCGTGCGCGAGGACGTGCCGGACGGCACGCGCGT
>CAYNHD010000446.1:0-3200 GCA_964396775.1 uncultured Thermoflexus sp.
TCGCCTGGTCGCCGCTGGGCGGCGGCTGGCTGACCGGCAAATACCGCCGCGACGCGCCGCCGCCCGCCGACAGCCGCGTGGGGCGCGCCGACCGCTGGGACGACCTGCCCGAACAGCGTGAGACCGAGCGCACCTGGCAGATCATTGACGCCCTGTGGGCGATCAGCGAGGGGCGCGGCAAAACCCCCGCCCAGGTCGCGCTCAACTGGGTGCTGTGCCAGCCGGGGGTCACCGCGCCGATCTTCGGCGCGCGCACGCCGCAGCAGCTTGAGCAGAATCTGGGCTGCGTCGGCTGGCGGCTGACCCCCGAAGAACTGGCCCGGCTCGACGAGGTTAGCGCCATCGGGCTGCCCTCGCCCTACAACTTCATCGCGCGCTACACGCGCAAACGCGACGGCGCGTAGTCTGTGCCGGGAGGAAAGCTCACGCTCAGTTTCAAGCCGCTGCCCGGCCAGACGCTGACTGCGGGCGTGGTCAGCCTGTGAGGCGTCGGGCGCGGCAGAGCAAGCGCCCCTATCGCCGCGCCCAAGTGCCAGAAAGCAGACTTCCGAAGTCTCCGAAGACTTCGGAAGTCTCTCTTCGCGATCATTACCGACCGGCAACCGAGCACTGATCACCGATCACTGACAACCAACAACCAATCACCGCCCTTTACGGCCAGGTCGCCCCGCCCGTCGCCAGGACGCCGCGCCCCATGAAGACGCGCTCGTCCAGGTCGTGAATGCCCGCCCGCAGCGCCGCATAGACCACGAACCATTGCATCGGGATGAGCAGCACGAAGGGGGCCAGCAGCGGGTGCACATCCGGGTAGTCGGCCATGTCGTAGGCGATGGTGCGCACGTTCGGGCGGGCGCGCACCGTGTCCAGCACGCGCTGCGTCATGGCCCGCGACTCGTCCGTGCCCAGCAGAAAAACCATGTCCATCCCCTGGCGGTCGAGCGCCTCGACCGGCCCCTGGCGAAACTCGTCGCTGGCGATCACCGAGCCGTGAATGCGAATGTTCTCCATGAACACGGTCAGGGCGAACTTGTAGGCCAGGCCGTAGAGCGGCCCGGCGGCGACCGTGTAGAGCAGCGTCGAGTCGGCGAACTGCTCGCTGAGGGCGGCGGCGCGCGCTTCGCTCTCGCGGTAGACGCGGCCCAGCACGGGCGGCAGCGCCAGCAGCCCCTCCATGACCGGGGCGACCGCCGCGTTCCCTTGCAGACGCGCCACTTCCAGCGCGAAGAGGTACACCGTCGCCAGCGGCAGGATGTACAGCGCCGTTGAGTCGTAGTCAATCAGCACATCGGCCTCGCGCTTGACCGTGCTCTCGCGCCGCCTGGCGATGGCGATGGTGCGCGCGCCTTTGCTTTTGGCGTGGCGCAGCGCGGCGACGGTATCTTCCGTGTTGCCGGAATAGGTCGTCAGGAAGACCCAGGAGTCCGGCCCCAGGCGGGCCGGATCGCGCCAGATCAGCTCGTAGCCGGTCAGGGCGTCGGCGGGGATGGTGGTGAAGCGCCCCATCAGGTACGCGCCAGAGTACATATTGGCCCACGACCCGCCGCTGCCCACGAAATAAATATGCTGTACCTCGCTTTCGACGGCTTCTGCCGCCAGCGACCGGATGCGCGCGGCCTGTTCGCCCAGGAAAACACCCAGGTCTGCCTCCAGGCGCGGCGCGGTGAACAGTTCGCTTTGTTTGGCCTTCTCGACCAGTTGCTTCAGATCAGTCATCAGTCACCTCTCCCCTTGCTATACTTCGGCACGAATCTGGCGGATCAAGGCCAGCGTCCGCTTGACGGTCTCAGTAATGGCGTCGAAGTCGCCCGCCTTCACCCACTCGTTACGCACCAGCTGGCTGCCCATGCCCACGCAGGCGGCTCCGGCGGAGAACCAGCCGCGCAGGTTGGCCTCTTCGGGGCTGACGCCGCCGGTCGGCATGATGCGCGACCAGGGGCGCGGCCCGCGCACGTCTTTGATGAAGCCCGGCCCGCCGGCTGCCGTGCCGGGGAACGCCTTGACGATCTCCGCGCCCCACTCCTCGGCGCGGGTGATCTCGTTGACCGTCCCGCAGCCGGGGATGTAGGCGATCTTGCGCCGGTTGCACAGCCGGGCGACTTCCTCGTTGAAGTTCGGCCCGACGACGAAGTTCGCGCCATGCGCGATGTACATCGCCGCCGTCGGCGCATCCTCGACCGAGCCAACGCCGATGATCAGAGCCGGGTACACCTGGGCGCAGTGCCTGACCAGCGGGCTGAAGACCTCGATGGCGAAGTCGCCGCGATTGGTGAACTCCAGCACGCGCCCGCCGCCGGCGGCCAGCGCCCCGGCGACCCTCTTGGCCGTCTCCAGGTCGCTGTGATAGAACAGCGGCACCAGCCCATCGTCCAGCACCGTGTTGAGCACGGTCAGGCGATCAAAACGAGCCATGATCACTCCCTCTCCTCACTCGTGTGACGCAGCTAAGTCTGAAAGCCTCACCCCCCGGCCCCCTCTCCACGTGGTGGAGAGGGGGAGCAAAGCACAGGGTTTCCCCTCGCCTCGTTGAGGGAGAGGGGTGCAGGGGTGAGGTCTAAGAACGGATTGACGCCGCCGCGCGATCCAGTTCGGCGAACAGGGCGGGAGTCAGCGTCACGTCGAAGACCTCGGCGACAACCTGGCTCCAGCCATGCAGGAAGTACACCCACCCGTCTTCGACCTTCACCCCGCGCGACTCGCGCTGGCGCAGCGCCTGGTGCATGAAGTCCAGCGCGCCGCGATAGTTCAGTTCCCAGGCGATGCCGTTCAGCGGGAACAGCCCGTCATCGGTGATCGGCGAGCCGGGGCGATCCTTGCCCATGCCTGTCGCGTTGATGACCATCGAGCCGGGCGGCAGCGCGGCCATCAGCGCGTCGTTGGCGCGCGGGTCTTCGTTGACCACATACTCGAAGGCGATGTCGCTCTGGAGCCGCTCGTGAATCCTGCGCAGTTCGGTCAGGCGCGGCTTGCTGCGGTTGACGGCGATGAACCTGGCCGGGCGGTCGGCGGCGTCGGGGCGCTCGGCCAGGTAGACGCTGATCGCCACCGCGGAGCCGCCCGCGCCCAGGCAGAGCACATGCCCGCCGCTGCGCCCCCAATAGCCCGGCTCGACGAACGCTTCCCAGGCCAGCCCGGACGTGATCGGGTCTTTGGCATGGCCGCGCAGTTTGCCATCGCGCTTGGAGATGCACGAAATCTCGCCG
>CAYNHD010000447.1:0-3190 GCA_964396775.1 uncultured Thermoflexus sp.
CCGACGCCATCGGCCTCAGCGCGCTGCTGGTCAGCACGTCCAAGCAGATGCCGCTCATTGTCAACGAGCTGGCCCGGCGCGACCTGTCCATTCCCGTATTGATCGGGGGAGCGGCTATCAACCGCGCCTTTGGGCGACGAATCCTCTTCCTGGAGGACGGCGGCGAGCCGTATGCGCCGGGCGTGTTCTACTGCAAAGACGCCTTCGAGGGGCTGGAGGTCATGGAGCAGCTTGTTGCGCCCGACAAACGCGAGGCCTTGCTGGAGCGCGCTCTCGCCGAAGCGTACCAGGAGATCGGCAGGGAACGCCCGCCTGTCCGCGACCGGCGCGCCCCCGACCGCCGCTCAGCGGTCGGCCCCGCCCCGGACATCCCGACGCCGCCCTTCTGGGGCGCGCGCACCGTGCGCGACATCGCGCTCGATGCGGTCTTCCCCTTCATTCACAAGCCGGAGCTTTTCCGGCTGAGTTGGGGGGCGCGCAACGCGCACGGCGACGAGTGGGCACGGCTGGAACGCGAGTTCGAGGCGCGGCTGGCGCGCATGAAGCGCGCGGCCCTGTCCGACCACACGCTGCGGCCGCAGGCCGTGTACGGCTACTTCCCGGCGCAGGCCGACGGAGACGCCCTGATCCTCTACGACCCGGCCCTCTACGCCGGATCGGGGGTGCTGCGCGAGATCGCCCGCTTCAACTTCCCGCGCCAGCCGTTCGGCGAGCATCTGTGCCTGGCCGACTACTTCACCTCCGCTGGCGGAGAGCAGGTGGATGTCTGCCCGCTACAGGTCGTCACCGTCGGCGCGAGCGCGACCGAGCGCTTCGACGCGCTGCAAGCGGCGCACGAATACACGGAAGCGTACTTCTTTCACGGGCTGGCCGTGCAGACCGCCGAGGCGACCGCCACCTACCTGAATCGGCACATCAACCGCGAGCTTGGCCTGCCCGTCGAGTGCGGCAAACGGTACAGTTGGGGTTACCCCGCCTGCCCCGACCTGGAAGACCACGCCACGCTGTTCCGGCTGCTGCCCGCCGAGGAGATGCTGGGCATGTCGCTGACGCCCGCCTACCAGCTTGTGCCGGAGCAGTCCACTGCGGCGATCATCGTGCACCACCCTGACGCGAAGTATTACAGCGTGGGCGTGTCGCGCACCGAGCAACTGACGGAGGCTTAGCACGCTCCCTATGGCCCACATCCCCTTCCGCGAACGCCTGGCCCAGGGCACCATCCTGCTCGACGGGGCAATGGGCACCATGCTCCATGCCCAGCACAACCTGCCCATAGATACCTGCTTCGACCTGCTCAACCTGACCGAGCCGGAGGCCGTCGCCGCCATTCATCGCCGCTACCTGGACGCCGGGGCGGAGATCATCGAGACCAACACCTTCAGCGCCAACACGTATAAGCTGGCCGATTGCAGCCTGGAGCACGACTGCGCGGCCATCAACCGGGCGGGCGTGACCCTCGCCCGGCATGCCGTCATCGAGAGCGGGCGCGACGATGCCTATGTCGCCGGGTCGGTCGGGCCGCTGGGCGTGCGCCTGGCCCCGGTCGGGCGCGTCACGGCGGAAGAAGCCAGCGCCGCCTTCAGCGAGCAGGTCGGCGCGCTGATCGAGGCGGGCGCCGACCTGCTCATCTTCGAGACGTTCAGCGACGTGCACGAGATCGCCGTGGCCGTTGCCGCCGCCCGGCGCATAGACCCGACTGTGCCGGTCATCGCTCAGATGACCTTCACCCGCGACAGCCGCACCCTGCTCGGCGACACGCCGGCCCAGGTCGCCCGCGCCCTGCACGCGACCGGCGCAGACGTGATCGGCGTCAACTGCTCCAGCGGGCCGACGCACCTGCTGCGCATTCTCCAGTTGATGCGCCGCACGGTGCCGGAAGCGCGCTTCTCCGTCGCCCCCAATGCCGGCTGGCCGGAGATGGCCGGCGGGCGCGTCATGTACCCGGCCACGCCCGACTACTTCGGTGAGTACGCGCTGGCCTTCCAGGACGCGGGCGCGTGCATTGTGGGCGGCTGCTGCGGCACTACGCCCGATCACATCCGGGCCATGCGCGCCGCCCTGGACGCCCCCGCCCATGCGCGCCCCGCGCCGGTTATCGTCGTCGAACCTGCGGAACTCGCCGCCAGCGAAGTGCCGGAGGAGCCGACCGAACTGGCGCGCAAGCTGGCTGCCGGCCAGTTCGTCGTCACGGTGGAGATGCCGCCGCCGCGCAGCTTCACCGCGCAGAAGGTCATCGCCTCCGCCGAATTGCTACGCGAGGCGGGCGCGGACTTCATCAACGTCTCCGACAGCCCGATGGCCCGCATGAGGATGAGTCCCTGGGCCGTCTGCCACCTGATCCAGCACCACGTCGGCCTTGAGACGGTGCTGCACTTCCCGACGCGCGGGCGCAACCTGCTGCGCATTCACGGCGATCTGCTGGCGGCGCACGCGCTGGACGTGCGCAACCTGTTTGTGGTTATGGGCGACCCGACGAAGATCGGCGACTACCCGGACTCCTTCGACGCGCACGACATCGTGCCCACCAGCCTGATCCGCCTGGTCAAGCACAACCTCAACGCCGGGGCCGACGGCGCGGGCAATTCCATCGGCCAGCCTACGTCCTTCCTGGTCGGCTGCGCGCTCAACGTCAATGCGGGCGACCTGGGGCGCGAAGTCCGGCTGCTGCACAAGAAGATTGACGCGGGCGCGGACTTTGCCCTCACCCAGCCAGTCTTCGAGCCGGAGAGGTTGGATCGCTTCCGCGCCGCCTACGCCGCCGAGTTCGGCCCGCTGACGTTGCCCATCCTGGCCGGGATTCTGCCTCTCTTCGGCGAGCGGCACACGGCCTTCCTGCACAACGAGGTGCCGGGCATCGAGATACCGGAGGCCATCCGAGGGCGCATTGCCGGCGCGGGCGACCGCGCGCCTGCTGAAGGGGTGCGTATCGCCCAGGAACTGCTGCTCAGCGTCCGTGAGCGGGCGCAGGGCGTGTACCTCATGCCCGCCTTCGGGCGCTACGATTTGGTTGCTGCGGTGATTGACGCGCTGGGCCGTTCGCGCGCCGGGCAGCAGTGATGGCTCTACAGCGTGTTATGCGCTGTCAACCCCTATCCCCCAACCCCTTTCCCCGCAAGCAGGGAAAGGGGAGCGATCTGCCCCTCCCCGCTGGCGGGGAGGGGCCACAGGGTGGGGTCAATGCGCCGCACCT
>CAYNHD010000448.1:0-3187 GCA_964396775.1 uncultured Thermoflexus sp.
GCTGCCCTTCTTCTTCCCCACCTGGGACATTCGCAACAGCCGCAACCCCGCCGATCTGCCGCTGCGCTTGGAAGACCTGGAGGGCGTGGATGTCTTCGTCAACACGTCGGTCGGCGTGTTCCTGATGCAGTGGTCGGGGCAGTGGCCCAATTCGCTGCAAGCTGACGCCGACCTGGCTGCACTGTACCACCAACTGGACGTGCGTGGGCCAGACGGCGCGCCCTGGCCAACCGTCCTGGAGCCGATTCCGCTCAGCCCGGACGGGTCGCTGCCCGTAGATGACGGCAACTTCCGCTATACGGCCTTCACCATTCACTCCGAAGCGCGCTTCGCCCCAATGACGCCGGGCGCGGCGCAGCCGGACGAGGTGCTGTTCGGCGACTGGGCGCGCCTGGTGGGGCATGACCTGGGCAACCTGAAGTGGGAGCGTGGCCAGCGAATTGTGCTCACGCTGTACTGGCAGCCCACCGCCGCTGCCCCGCCGCCGCGCGATTACAGCGTCTACATACACCTGCTCGCGCCGGATGGGACGCTGCTGAGAGCCTTCGACGGGGAACCGGCGGGGGGCACTTACTCGACGCGCTTCTGGCGGCCTGGTGAATCCTTGCTCGATTATCGTATCCTGCGCGTGCCGGAGGACATCCCGCCCGGCCCGGCGATCCTGCGCATTGGCCTGTACGATCCGCTAACCAACGAGCGGCTGCCAGTGACGGTCGGCGGTGCCCCGGCGGGCGACGGCCTGACCATCGAGACGCGCATCGAAGTGCGCTAACGGACTGAAAGCCGAGGGTTCGGGCGCTACTCTGCTGCGCCCGTGAACAACCCTTGCCCCAATCGGTCACCCGCCTCTCACAACACAGAAACGGCCAGGGCCAGGCTGCGCCGCACTTCTTCGCGGTTGAAGTTCGCCCATGCCTCCGGGAAGGTGTCCAGCAATCGCTGCTGTTCGGCAGCCTGGAAATCGGCGTAGGCCAGCACGCCGCTGATGTCCGGGCGCAAGAACTGAGGGACGCCGCTATGGGCGTTCTGCTGGGCGGTGATGAAGTCGTTGAGCACCTGGGCGGCTACGGAGGTATCGTTCAGATCGCCCAGGTGATCCTGCATGGTCTTGATCTCCTTGATGACCAGCTTGACCTCTGGCCCCAGCACTTCTTCAAAGAACTCCATCGCGTAGCGCAGCCGCTTGAAGTCTATGCGCAGGGCGTGCAGCGTGGCGATGGGCGCGCTGTCCACCAGGGCCTCGTAAGCGCGCACGCGCTCGTAGTGCTCGTAGACCAGGCGCGGAGCCACGTGCCGCACCTGGTAGGCCTCGATGCCGTCGCCACGCTGGATGGGCAGCGCGCCCGCGCCCGGCGTGGTGACGAAGCCGTGCAGCCGCTCGACGAAGCGGGCGAAGCGCGGCGCGTCCAGCGCCTCGATCAGCGCCGCGCGCGCGGCGTCGTAGTCGTCCTGCCAGGTTGTGAACAGCGGGGAAAGGTCAACGCCAGAGTTCTTGGCGGCGAAGCGCTCTGCCTTCTCGCGGAACACGTCCAGGTCGCGCACTTCGCCGAGCGCCGCCGCGATCCGGCGCAGCCCGCGCACCAGCGGCCTGACGGCTTGCGGATCGAAGAAGGGGCCGAACAGCCGGAAGGCGCTGCGCATCCGGCGAGTCGCCACGCGCATATCGTGCACGCCTTCGATGTCCGCGCCCAGCCGGGCGACCGGCTCGTGGAGCAGCATCCGCTCGAAGTTGAAATGCAGCGCCTTGCGCCCGGCCTCGGCCATCGAGTCGTCGGGCAACATGCCGACCGTCTCGTGCAGTTCCAGCGGCAGGCGCGGGGCGCTGACGCCCGGCGGCGCTTCTGGCAAGCTCGTGGCGTCCTCAGCGGCGGGTGGAGCGGTCTCGCGGAAGATGTCCATGCGCCGCTGCGACCACTCACGCCGCCAGTAGTAGATGGTGCTGACGCTCAGCCCCACGTCGCGGGCGATGGCCTGCGCACCCTGGCCATCGCCGCTGAGCAGAATGACGGCAGCCCGCCGCGCGATGGGGGGCAACCCGTCGGCGCGGAGAGCGGCCAGCGCCGCGCGCTCGGTGTCGGTCAAGTCGAAGGCCATGCTCCCCCTCCCAACCTGTGCTTGGTTTTTGGTGGTTGGTTATTGGTTATTGGTGAAAGCGGCCCGCTGGTGAGTGTATTCTGCCAACAACCAATAACCAACAACCCTCTCATCGTGGCGGATGGTCGCCCTTTGAACTCCGAGTATAACAGAAACGGAGCGCCGGAAGGTTAAATTGGCCAGATTCCCTCTGTGTGCTCGCAAGCCCTTGAGCGCCGGGCCATCTGCGCTATGATCGTCCTGGGCCGCGCTGCTGGCTCTGGAGGGAATGCATGACCGCTTACGAACCCGACCGCGATGGGCTGCTCGCCCTGCTCGACGGGCTGCTCGTCGGGGCGGGGCAACTCATGGAGTCGCCAGGGGATTGGGCCGAGCGGCTGGGCGGTGACGGCGCATCGCCGCTGGTCGCGCGCTTCATTGACCAGCTTGACGCCGAATGGCACGACGCCTGGCCCCCCGACCGGCTGTGCGCCCAGGTGACGGAGCAGGTGCGGGCGCGCATGGCGGCCTGGCACCCCGGCTGGCCGCACCTGTGGGCGCACGTGCTGCGCGTGACCGGCCTGGCCGTTGCGCTGGCCGAGGACGCCGGGCAAGACCCGGCCCTGGCCTACCTGACCGGCATCTGCCACGATGTCGCCAAGCTCGACGAACTGCGCACCAGCCTGCCGCACGAAGAAGAGGGCGCGGACTTCGCCGCTGAGGTTCTGCGCGGGCACCTGCCCGGCGCGCAGATCAGCGCGATCCAGGCGGCTATTCGCAAGGGCGGCGACGACACGTTGGCGCGCATCCTCAACGATGCCGACAAGCTGGACAAGATCGGGGCAGTGGGGGTGGTGCGCCGCGTCTCGACGGGGACGGATCGCGGCTGGCTACCGGTGGCGCTGGGGCGCGTCGCCGACGACGCCGCGCGCTTCCCGCCCATGCACTTCGCCCGTAGCCGGGCGCTGGCCCGCGACAAGCGCGCCTTTGTGGCCTGGTTCGTGCCCGCAGCCGAAGACGCGCTGTTGTGGTGAGCCTGGTTGCGCGGTCGCCCTTTGTGGGCGTATCTCATTTCTGGGGCAAAAGATCACCGCTGAGGCGCAGAGAGCGCAGA
>CAYNHD010000449.1:0-3175 GCA_964396775.1 uncultured Thermoflexus sp.
GAGGGAGCCTCACCATCGGAGCGTGACCCCACGAACTTGACCGTGTAGGCGGTCAGGTTGAGCTCGGCGCGGGGGTTGCCTTCCTTGTCGAGCCAGACGTCTGGCTCCTGCATCGTGCCCTCGACCAGCACCTGGCGGCCCTTGGTGAGGTACTTGGCGCAGGTCTCGGCCAACCCGCGCCAGCACGTCACCTTGTACCACGTGGTCTTCTCTTGACGCTCTCCTTGGGCGTCGTTCCAGGTCTCATTCACAGCAACGGGGAACGAGGTGACGGAGATGTCCGACTTGGTCTTGCGCAACTCGGGGGTCTTGCCCAGATTGCCAACGATAATCGTCTTGTGAAACATGATGCGATCTCCCTGTGATGTGGCGAGAGCCTGGCGTTGTGCCAGGCTCTCAAGGCGAAACGGAACAGATTCGGGATAGGTCATGTCATAGGCGTCCTGGCGCCTGGCGCAGACGCCAGCCAGGCCCTCTCAGTCCTTTCTGCAATGCGCTCAATGACGCGTTGGTACCTGTCCCAGCGGTATCGACCGCTGGTCTGGTAAGCGAAAGGCCGAGCTCTCCAGGCCTCGGCCTCCTCGCGTGTACGCTTGCCTTGCTTATAGTCAGCAAGGGCTTGGGTGATGCGATTCATGGTCACACTCCTCTCTCTGTGTCTCCAAGGGGAGAGCTTCGCGGACGCTGGGTACAGCCTCCTCTTCGCACGCCGCCTCAAGCGCAGCCACGAACTCATCGGGGGACCAGCACTCGATCCACTCGGTGCAGTAGTGTTCGATCACCTTGCGTGTCTGTACTCACGGGGTCTATCTCGACGAACGGCCGAGTAGGCGCATCGGGCTGGCGCCCGCCGCCGACGGCGCACTGCTCCCTACTGGATGCCAGGGCGGCTGAGGGTTAGGCGTAGGTGGTGTGCTGCCCGTACCGAGCACGGGGGAAGAGCCGCCGCATGTGCGGTACATAGCGGCGGCACACCCGCGTCGCCATCTTGCGGCGAGCCTCGGGGGTGTCCCCCTCGGGCCAGAGCAGGCCCGTCCAGCGGCCACACGCGCTGATCAGGACAGCGCACCCGTCGCTCTCCACCCACGTGAAACGCTGCCAAGCCATCGTAACCTCCTTGCTATACTACTCGTCACGTGTTGCTGCTAGTCAGCAACCCACTGGGCACCAACGTGTGCTGATGCCCTGAGCGGTTGGTGACTAGAGGGACGTGCGGGCACGCTGGCCGTTGCTCAGGCGATCGCGGCGGCGGGCACGCTGGCGTGCTAGGTACAGATCATCCTGCTCGTCGTTGGACGGAACGTCTTCGTCCCAACGGTCGTCGCGGTTCATGTAGTCGAGGTGCGACTGGTTGTCGCGCGCGTCCTCCATTGCCTGCTCGGCGCGCTCGAAGGCTTCCTCCGCCGCGGTGTCCTCCGCGGTCCAGGGGCGCAGCTCGTTGCTGGGCGCCGCCTGCTTGACGAAGCGCTTCGCATACTCGGTGCGAGTATCGAGCAGCTGGCGGTTCACCTCTGCGTAGCTGGAGCGGAGCTCCTCAACGCGCTTGCCGAGCTCGGGGGTCTGGTACCGATCAAGGGCCTTCTTGGCGGCCAGGCCACGCTGCTCAAGCGCAGCACGCTCACGGGCGAGACGCTGGCCACGGACGATCAGTTCGTCGCGGGTCATGGTGTACCTCCATTCGTCTGATCAACTACACTTATCACGCACCACACAAGGGCGGCGAAGCCGCGCGCGGTGTGGTGATGATTCTGGGGCATGGGTGCCCAAGGTGCTGTAACCTAGGGGGTAGCCTCAATGTGGAGTCAGAGGACGGTAGGAACCGACGCCGCGCCAGGTTTTTTTTCCTGTGTGGTTGGAGGCAGGATGCGGCTCTGGAGGGTGAGAGGCAGGGGTGACAGGGCGGAGCACCAGACTACATGAGCGGTCTGTGGTTAGGGGTTGACAGGGCGGAGAACGGAGGAGCTGAAAGCCGGGCATTGCTTTGCCATGTTGGCGAGGCGTTCAGAGAGGGCTAACTGCCCTCAGGCCTCGCAGCTGTGGCTCCAAGCGCCGCGTGCCCCGGCATGGCGACAAGGATGGGGCATATGCTCGAGGGTGGAAGCCGAGGGTGACGAGGGCTTCATCGGGGGCAATGCGGCTTCTCGCAAGGGTTCGGGCAAGAAGGGGCAGGAGAAGGCTGCGAGCGACGCTGGCGCAGTGTCGCTCGCACGTGAAGGCTTGAGGCGCAAAGGCGACATCGTAGGATGCGTCTAGCCTGAAAACGAAGATCAGCCGCCGAGGAAGCAGTACGCAGTTGCTATCTGTGGGGGATCACTCGCCCAGTTCGATGTCATGCACAAAGTACTGCTCCCCCCAGGGCTCTGCCTGGCAGGCCCAGGTACCATCAGGCGCCACCACGCCCGAGGGCGCCGAGCACTTTAGGTCCGGCGGGTAGCAGCTATCAACGGTCACAATCCAGAGACGCCCCGCACGGGCTCGCATGCGCAGGTTCGCCTCGTGGTACCGCCAGGCTACGTCCGACCAGTCGCTGCCATCACGACCGCCGTTGACCGCGTGGAAGATGATGCGGGCGCCCATCTCGGACAACCGCTGGCTCAGATGAGGATCGGGCTGCGGGGTGCACTCCGGGTTGGCCCACATGTCGTTGCAGATCAGGCCGCCAATGGTGACGCCTTGGAAGTCAAAGGTGCGAAGGGCGCGCACGGCATAATGGTTGATCTCGCCCCGGGGCGGATCATCGAGGCTGCCACAACGCAGCGTCTTGCTGTGACAGCCTCGATAAGTACCATCAGGCTCGTAGAAGCGGATCTGGTTGTAGCAGGCGCCGTCGTCGGGCTCAACGAAGCAGGTCCCCAGCGCCAGCCCCACGTGGGCCGACTGCGCCGCAGATCTCACACGGTCGAGCCCCGCGCAGACCTCGCCCACGCCAAAGGTGGGCGTGTACCCGCTGAGTGAGCCCTCGGGCGTCAACAAAATACAGAATCTGCGGGTTTCCTGAAACCAAGGCTGCGACAGCATCCGGATTCCCCCGCTCTGGTAGCTCACACCCCACATCGGCCACACCCCGTTCGCGCCCATATCCGTGGCACCTGTGCAAGGGTTTTCCCAGCGCTCTTCCGCCGGGTCTACGCTATTAAGTGTGGTGATGGGTGAGTAGACACACCCGCCGGCTTCC
>CAYNHD010000450.1:0-3167 GCA_964396775.1 uncultured Thermoflexus sp.
TGAGGGGGGAGGCGTTCAGTGAGCGTTCCTGAACTTCCCTTAGCAACAGGTTGTTTGTGGACCCCGCGCCGAATCGAGCCTTGCCAAACGTGAGTGCCTGCGGTAGTATACTCAGCGCCTGTCCGCCCCCACAAAGACACGCGAGGCGGCTTTCCGCTCGTCAGCGCGGCACCCGCCGCCGCCGACGGGCAAACCCAGGGAAAGGAGACAGTTCCACGCATGAATCGCGCCTACGAATTGGGATTCATCATCCCCAGCAACGTGCCGGAGTCCGACACGCAGTCGGTCATTGAGACCGTCAAGGGATGGATCGCAGATTTCGGCGGTGAGGTCACCAACGTTGACTATTGGGGCCGCCGCCGTCTCGCCTACACCATTGACGACTATCGGGAAGGCTACTACGTCTTTCTGAACATGAACTTCCCACCTGCCAGGGTGAACGATCTGGAGCGCAATCTGCTGCTGAACGACCGCGTGATCCGGCACCTCGTCGTCCGGTTGGACGAGTAAGCAGCGCCTGCCGGCCTCTGCCGGCTGTGGGAGGAGCGAGGCGTCATGGGCCGAGGGTTGAACAAAGTCATGATCATCGGCGTCCTGGGGCGCGACCCTGAGCTGCGCTATACCCCTAGTGGCCGGCCCGTCGCCAGTTTCAGCGTGGCCACCAGCCGCACCTGGACTTCATCCGACGGCGACCGCCGCGAAGAGACCGAGTGGTTCAACGTTGTTGCCTGGGGCAACCTGGCCGAAATCTGCAAGACGCATCTGGCGAAGGGGCAGCAGGTCTACGTCGAGGGCCGCCTGCAAACGCGCGGCTGGGAAGACGATCATGGTACGCGCCATTTCCGCACCGAGCTTGTCGCCAACGAGATGATCCTCCTGGGCGACCGGCATCCAGCCCAGGAGATGCACGACGGCGAGCCGCCCGACGAAGAAGACAAAGAGAGCTTCCCGTTCTAGGCCGTGAATTCGCCGGCGCAGGGACGCTGCGCTGCTGCGCCCGGCCCTTCATGGATAGGCCGCAAGTGGAACCCAGTGGTGCGCCAGGGCGCACCACACCAGAGACAGACAAAACCAAGTGAGACAAGGAGATATTCAGGTGGCCGACAGACGAGACCTGAATGACATTGAAGACGACGAGTCCCTCGATATGGAGCAGGATGAGGGATCATCGCGCGAGCGCGGCCCGCGCCGTGGCCGCCGCCGCAAGGAAGACTACTTCCACGCCAGCAACACCGTGCCCGACTACAAAGATGTTGAGACGCTGCGGCGCTTTATCACCGAGCGGGCCAAAATCCGGCCCCGCCGCCAGACCGGTCTCACGTCGAAGAATCAGCGTCGGTTGGCCCGCCAGATCAAGCGCGCGCGCCATCTGGCTCTGCTGCCCTTCACCGATGAACAGACGCGCGGCTAGAGGTCAGGTGCACGGGCGGCGCGCCCAGCGCGCCCCCCATCCTGGCTAGGGAGTCCTGGTGGCCTGGCTGCGCGTTGCCCTCTGCTGCGCGCCAGGCCGCGCTGGCGACCAGCAGCCTCACCTTGAGCGATTCGTCATTGCGAGGAGAATAGTCTTATATGGCTAAGAAAGGCACCACCGGCGGACCCCGCACGCGCCGGGTGACCCAGGCGGACCTCAAGCGCCGCCACGAGTATCGGTCGCGCGCCGAACGCGACCGGATGTGGCAGCGCCGTGTTCTCATCATCACCGCAGTGCTCATTGGCCTCAGCGTGGTTGTGCTGGTGGGCGCATTGCTCTACGAACAGGTCATCCGGCCCAGCCAGGCTATCTCCACCGTAAACGGCGAAGAGATCGCCACGCACGACTTTGAAGACCGCGTGCGGCTGATGCGCTGGCTGACGGCGGAGCAGATCCGCGAGTTCTACTTCCTCACCGGCGGCAACCTGGAGACCATCCAGCAGTACGCCAGCCAGCAGATCAACGACCTGCGCCGTCCTCAGATCATTGGCAGCCAGGTGCTCGACGAAATGGAAGAAGAGCTGGTGATCAAGCAGGCCGCCGCTGCAATGGGCATAACCGTGGATGAGGCCGAAGTAGACACCCGCGTTGATGACTACATGGCCCAGCGTCTGGGCCTCGCCCTGCCGTCCGACGAGACGGCCACACCGACCACCGCGCCGACGACTACGCCGACGCCGCTTGTGTCGCCCACGCCCAGCAACACGCCGCGCCCAACCGAGACGGCCACGCCGCTGCCCACAGCGACGCCCGCCGAAGACGCGACGCCCGGCCCAACGGACACGCCGACCGAGATTCCTACAGAGACGCCGATCCCTTCCCCGACGGCGACGTTGGAGCCGTCGGTCATTGCGGCCACCGTGGAAAGCGCAGCCGGTGACTTCTTCCAGGATGCGAAGAAAGCCGTTGGCGCTGACCGCGATGTAGTGCGTCAGTTGTTCTACTACGACGCGCTGCGCATGGCTGTCCTGGAAGAACTGACCAAAGGCCTCCCGGCAGAGGAGCTACAGGTCAACGCGCGGCACATTCTGCTGTCGTTCAACCCCGACCTTCCGGCGGGGCAGACGCTGCCCCCCACCGATGAAGAAAAGGCCGCAGCCCTGGCCCGCGCCGACGAAGCTCTGGCGGCGCTGCAGGATGGCGAGCCGTTCGCCGACTTGGCCAAAGCCATCTCCGACGATACCAGTGCGACGAGCGGCGGCGAGCTAGGCTGGTCCAGCCCTGACAGCTTCGTGCCCGCCTTCAAGGACGCGGTTCTGAACGCAACCATCGGCGAAGTGATCGGCCCGATTGAAACAGAGTACGGCTATCATATCATCCAGGTGCACGCCCGCGAGATTCGCCCGCTGACGGCGAGCCAACTGGACACACGCCGTCAGGAAACCTTCACAACCTGGCTGGACGAGCAAAAAGCCGCAGCCACCATCGAGCGCCGCGACGACTGGCTGGATCGCATCCCCGAAGACCCGTCGTACAACAGCCTGCTTGGTGACATCCTCCCGCTCGGCTGATACGACCCACAGGCGGCACTTCCCCGGCGGCACACGCCAGTCGCGTGTGCCGCTGTTGTTTTGGGCGAGTCTGTGCCAGAATCGAGATAGACCTCACCGCTCTCTCCACGATGGCCAGCGGCGGACAGGTGTTGAGATTGGCCTATAGTCTGGGGCGGCTCTTTACTTTACCTCACCCCCGCTCG
>CAYNHD010000451.1:0-3151 GCA_964396775.1 uncultured Thermoflexus sp.
CTTTCCCCGCAAGCAGGGAAAGGGGAGAAATCTGTCCCTCCCCGCTGGCGGGGAGGGACTACAGGGTGGGGTCAGGGCTACCCATGCGCCGCGCCCTGCACGCTACGCCGAGCGTGCGGAGTTCATAACACGCTCTAGGCTCCAGCCTCGCGCCCGTCGAGGCCCAACTCCGCCGCGATCCCTTGCATGGCCTCAAGCACCAGCGGCACATGCTCCGCCCACAGGTCAACGCCCAGCGTCTGTGCAGCCTCGGCGATTTCCTCGCGGTGCACAGCGGCGGCGAAGCTGCGGTCCTTCCATTTCTTGCGCACCGAGCTAATCTGCGTCACGTCGCGGATGTCCTTCGTCGGTCGCACGAGGGCCACTGCTGTCAGAAAGCCGGTCAGCTCGTCTACGGCGACCAGCGCCTTCTCCATCGTGCTCTCCGGCTGGACGCCCGTCCGCTCGGAGGCGTGTGCAGCGATGGCGCGGATGATCGCCTCGTCCACGCCCTGCTCGCGCAGCACGCGCATCCCGGTGAAAGGGTGCCCGTCGGCGGCGGTCATGTCGGGATGGCGCTCGTAGTCGAAGTCGTGCAACAGCCCCACCACACCCCACAAGTCCTCGTCTCCACCAAAACGGCGGGCATAGGCGCGCATCGCGGCCTCGACAGCCAGCATGTGGTGCCGTAGGCTTTCCGAGGCAGTCCAGTCTGTCACCAGTTTCCAGGCATCGTTTCGATTCATACGGTCTCTTCAGCCTCCTGGATCACATAGTCGTAGTGAATCTGGGCCGTGTGGCGCAGCGTGGCCGCCGCCCCGCAATACCTGTCGCGCGAAAGCTCAATCGCCCGCTCAACGGCCTTCGCCTCCACCGCGCGCCCCGTGACCACGAACTTCACCCAGATTTCCGTGTATACGCGCGGGTGCTCATCGGCGCGCACGCCTTCCACCTGCACCTCGAAGCCCGTCACGTCCTGTTGCTTCTTGCGCAGGATGCTGATTACGTCCATGCCGGTACAGCCACCCAGCGCGGTCAACATCAGTTCCATGGGGCTGACGCCGGCATCACGCCCGCCAGCCGCCCTTGCCGCGTCGAGGGGGATGCTGTGCCCGTTGTTGCTATAGGCGGTGAAGATCAAATCGTCGCGCCACACGACCCGGCTGCTCTTCTTCTGGCCCATCAGTGAGACTCCTCCTTGCCTGCGCCTCGTCCAACACAATTGTAGGCCAAGTGCGCGAATTAGGCACCTGTTCTAGAGCGTATTATGCACTTTTCAACCCCTATCCCCCGGCCTCTTTCCCCGCAAGCAGGGAAAGGGGAACCTCCCCGCTGACGTGGAGGGACTACAGGGTGGGGTCAGGGCGCTACCCATACGCCGTGCCCTGCACGCCCAGCGTAGCGTGCGGAGTTCATAACACGCTCTAGATTGAGATGCAGCCCGCCGCCAGAAGTCGCACGCAACCTGGGTCTGTGGCACGCATCAAACCAGATAGAGAGTATGCACGGTGCCCCCGGCGGCAGGCTCTTCTTGGGATTGAGTGCGCCCTGCGCTATGATCGGCAGCAGGCTCCGCGGCGGAGCCAGCCAAATCCAGACGGACTCAGCCCAAAGATGCCTATGCCACCCTCATCCGATGACGAACTGGTTTCGCGCCTGCAGGCCGGAGACCAGTTAGCCTACGCGCAGTTGGTCGAGGAGAACGCCGGCAAAATCTACCGGCTCGCCCTGCGCATGATGGGCAACGAGACGGACGCCGAAGACGTGCTGCAAGAGACATTTCTGAGCGCATTCCGCTCCATTGACCGCTTCGAAGCCCGCTCCAGCCTGAGCACCTGGCTCTACCGCATCGCCAGCAATGTCGCCCTCATGCGACTGCGCCGCAAAGATCCAGAGCAGGTCTCAGTGGATGAGCCGCTAGAGCGTAACGACGGGGAGATGATCCCCCGCCAGTTCTTCGACTTCTGCTGCCTGCCCGAAGATGATCTGCTGCGCGAGGAAGCCCGTGTCGAGATGATGCGCGCCGTCGAGGAGTTGCCTGCCACGTTGCGCACCGTCTTCGTCCTGCGCGACATTGAAGGGCTGTCCACCGAGGAGACCGCCGAAGCCCTCGATCTGTCCATTTCGGCGGTCAAGAGCCGCCTGATGCGCGCCCGTCTCAAGCTGCGCGAGCGGTTGAGCGCCTACTTCTCGCAGGGTCCGTTCATCTCCGAAACGGGATAAGACCATGAGCGCCTCTCACCAACCACACGAGCACGACCAGGACGCCTGCCGCCGCTACCTGGGCAGCCTGTCGGAATACGTTGACGGCACGCTCAGCGCCGAGCTTTGCCAGGAGCTTGAGGCGCATATAGCGACCTGTGAGAATTGCCGTATCGTGGTCAATACGTTCACCAAGACCATCTCGCTCTACCGTCAGATTCCCGCGCCGGAGATGCCCAGCGCCGTCAAGGAGCGACTTTACCAGGTGCTACACCTCGAAGCGTATATCCCCACCAGGCCGGACGCGCCCGATCAGCCCGGCCAGTGAACGTTCCTGCAGCGCGTCCCTGGCTGCTTGTGAGGGCCAGCGATGCGACCTTTCGCCAGGTCATGCATCCAAAGAAGCGTGACGTTCTGTCGGATGCCTGCAAGAATGACCGGGCGGAATACCCGCGAGGATGTATGGCCAAAGAACGCGAAACCACCAGCAAGAAGCAAAAGCGCGTCATCATCTTCACCACGCCGACCTGCACGCACTGCAACCATGCCAAGCGTTACCTGCGCGAGCGCGGCATTCGCTTCCGCGATGTGGATGTCAGCCGCGACCCGGTGGCCGCGCGCGACATGGTGCGCCGCAGCGGGCAGCAGGGAGTGCCGGTCATTGACATTGGCGGCAAGATCGTCGTCGGCTTCAACAAGCCCGAAGTGGACCGCCTGCTGGGGCTGAACTGAGGGCAGGCAACGCCGTTTGCGTGCCTGCGCCACGCTCTGAGGAAAAGGCCTGCAACCCCACCCCAGAATCCCTCCCCGCAGGCGGGGAGGGACTTCAAGAGCAGTCTTTTCTCCCTTCCCTCGCTTGCGGGGGAAGGGCCGGGGAGGGGGTAAAGATACCTCTCAAACGGCCTCTGAAGCACCAACATGAGTCATCCCGAATTTTGAGGACGGCTCATGGCAAGGCAAAAGACCTCCG
>CAYNHD010000452.1:0-3140 GCA_964396775.1 uncultured Thermoflexus sp.
CTCCTGGACAGGGGCCGTCCGCCGCGCCCTCCTCTGTGGCGGACGGACGCCCCGGCAAGGATTGGGCCCCGGGCGGGGCCGCCTGGCGCGTGAATTCCCTGAGGATCTTTTCCGCCAAGCCTGGCGAGAAGGGCGGATGGCCGTCCTGCAGCTCGGCAAGATAGGTGAAGAACTCCGCCGCGTCCAGCGACTTGAGCAGATAGCCCGAGGCGCCGCTCTTCACCGACTCAAACAGGTCCTGCTCGTCATCCGACATGGTCAGGATGACAATCTTGCACTCGGGCATCTCGGCCTTGATCAGGCGCGTGGCCGCCAGACCGTCGCAGCGGGGCATCTGGATGTCCATCAGGATGACATCCGGGTGTAGGCGGCGCGCTTGGGCCAGCGCGTCCAGGCCATCCGCGGCCAGGCCAACCACCTTGATTCCCTCCGATAAAAGCAGGTTGCGCAGCCCCTCGAGGAAGAGGGCATGGTCGTCGACGAGCAGGACGCGCAGAGGGGAAGACGAGAACAACGGGGGACGCTTCTGGTCAGGCATGGCCGCCTCCTTCTTCGTAAAGGGCGCCGGTAGCCCGCCTGGCCGGCACCCGCACCGCCACCTCCGTCCCCTGCCCTGGTGTGGAGTGCACAGTGACGCTGCCCCCCACCTCTTCGGCGCGCTCGCGCATCACGCGCAGACCAATGTGCTCGCCGCCGCCGGCGTCAGGTCTGGCCGGATCAAAGCCCTGCCCGTCATCGCCGACGCGGACGAGGACCTCGCCTCCGGCGCGGGCAAAGGTGATGCGCACGCAGCGGGCGCCGGCGTGTTTGCGCACATTGGTGAGCGCTTCCTGCACAATGCGCAGGAGCTGGGCCTCGACCAGCGGCTCAAAGACCCCATCCAGGCAGGCTTCATGCGCTTCAAGCTCGACATGAATGCCGTAGTTCTTTTCATACAAGGCCAGATAGCTCGCCAGGGCCTGGAAGAACCCCTGCTCGGTGAGGGTGACGCGCAGGCCCAGGATCGACTCGCGGATGTCCATGTCCGCTTCGCGCGCGACCTCGACCAAGCGGCCGGCGCAAGCGTCTGCGCCGGCCGCGTCACCCCGTCTGAGCAGACGTCGGATGGTCTGGCCCTGGGCGTTGACAAAGGCAAAGACTTGGCCCAGGCTGTCATGCAGCTCGCGGGCCAGGCGTTCTCGCTCATGCAGCATAGCCAGCGCCCGCTGCTGCTCGACGAGCTGCGCCTGCGCCTGCCTTTGCGCGGTGATATCATGCAGCAGGAGCAGACGGCCAATTTCCTGCCCCCGCCAATCTCGCAAGGGCGAGCTCTCAAGCGAATAGGAGCGGGCTTGCGGCTCCGCTCCTTGCCGGATTTCGATGGAAGCCGCCCCCATTGCCTGCGCTTCGGCCGGCATGCCAGCCGAGGCGGGCAGCAATTCCTGGACGGGACGACCTAGGAGCTGCCGGGCCGGCGCCTCCAGCGCCTCTTCCGCAGCCGGGTTCACGCTGGCCACCCGCCCCTGGGCGTTGAGCACGATAACGCCCTCGCGCATTTGTGCGAGCACAGTCTGGCGGGCGAGGGGGATAGGGTCAAGGATGTGGAAGCCAAAGAGGGCAATGGCGTAAATCACGAACAAGTACGCAATCAGGAGCACGTCGAGGGGCAGCCGGGAGGAGACGGCATGGTTCACATCCAGCAGGTAGAGGATGCGCGACCCGATCATACCGCTGAGCATCATGGCTACCGGCCAGCGGTGCGGCGGCGAATGCCGGAACAGCCAGGCAAAGACGAGGATTTCGACGAGGCTCAACACATAGGCGTAACCGATCAGCACCCAACCAATCGGGCCGGGCTGCGGGGTGAATGCCCCTCCGGACTCAAAGCTGCGCCATGTCAGGTGATGGGCATGATCGGTCACGATCAGTCCTAGGGCCAGCAGCGGCACGATGGAAAGCAGAACCAGATTGCGCCGGGTCAGCCAGCGCCCGGGCCAGCCATATTCCAGGACAAAGCACGCCATGGCGGTGAGGGCGGGCAACTGCCAGGCGGCCTGAAACTTGACCCAGACAATCTTGGCGCCGGCCTCGGCTGTCGCGTGTTCCATCAGGGAACCCACTATCCACAACGCGGCGAACAGGCCCCCGGCGGCGAAGGGCAGCGCGCCGGGCACGCTGCGCCGCCGCCAGCCATAGGCGGACAGGATGAGCAACAGGAGGACCGTCAAGAACGAGGGCCAGATGTGAGGCGTGTACGAATAGATCCCGTCCATCGATCACCAATCCCTTGCTCTCAAGGGGAGGTTCCTGGCAGACGAAAAACAAGACGATGCTTCGCTGCCTTCGTCTGGGCTGGAGCTCGGCGATCTGGGCTTACGTCAGGGCCTTCTTGCGGCCGTTTGCCTGTCGCCCCGCGTGATTTCTCCTGATAGATCCTATCGCTGTACCGGTCAGCGTCCGGGCATTTCCCGCAAAGCCTCACCGCCTCTGAAAGAACTTGATACAGAGATCATGAGACATTAAAGGAGGCGTGTCAAGGGGGTAGAGATGGATCCATTTCGGATTGGAGGGAGCGTTGTCATGCTGAGCGCATGCGAAGCATCCGTCTGTCGAAAACGAGACTTGTCGCCGCAACGCGACTCAGGGCGACAGCATGCGCGCCGCCAAGTTGAAACACACCCAGAAGAGACTCGGAAATTACCGCGCACAGCATCAGGAGACGTGAGTCAACCGTCACTCCTGACGTCTGACTCGCGACTCCTGACTTGTAACGCTTGACGCTTCGTCTTACCGGCGCTCCCCACAACTCAAAATCTACACTCTACAACCCTACTGCCCCTGCCACAGCGGAGACCCGCCGGCGCCGGTCGGCGGGTCTATCAGAATGACTATGTGTTGGCAGGACAGCGGTCCGGCAGGGCGGGATCAGTCAGCGTTCACCATGGGGAGATAGAGAAGACTGTCCTGAGGCGCGTCATCTGCCACACCCGCGCTCTTCGTGTTCGCGGTGTGGACCACGATGCACACGCATCAGGCGCTAACGCGTGTTGAAGGGTAGGAAGAGCCGAAATTCGAGTTGTTGCGACGCCGCTTTCAGCGGACAATCAAGCTCCATGGACAGGTTGCCGGCCTTGTCGATCAGAACGGCGCCCTCCTGCGCC
>CAYNHD010000453.1:0-3118 GCA_964396775.1 uncultured Thermoflexus sp.
GAGGCCGGGCACGTTGTCCAGGTCTTGCAGGCTGGCAAACGGCCCGTGCTCCATCCGGTAGTCCATGATCGCCTGGGCCAGCGCCGGGCCGATGCCGGGCAAGGTGTCCAGTTCTTCCAGCGTCGCGTAATTGATGTGCACCAGCGGGGGACGGTTGGGCGTTGGCGTGATGAGCGCCTCACCGGCCAGCGGGGGGACGTACACGTAGTCACCGTCGCTGAGCACCTGGCTCAGGTTGATCCGGCTGAGATCGGCCTTGTCCGTCGTGCCGCCGGCGGCGCGAAGGGCATCCTCGACCCGGCTGCCCACCGGCAGCGCGACCATGCTCTGCGGCTGCCTGACCTCGCCGACCACATAGACCGTGTAGGTGCCCGGCGTGGGCGTCACGACGATCACGGTTACGGCGGGCGTCTGAACGGAGCCGCTTTCGCGCGCGGGCACGTGCACCTGGTCGCCATCGTTGAGCCGCCCCGCCAGGTTGACCCGCTCCAGGTCGGCGCTGGGCAGCGGCCCACCGGCTGCTTCCAGGGCGTGCAGCACGCGGCTGCCGGACGGCAGGGTGATCACCGCTTCGGGGCTGGCGACCGCGCCGGTCACGTAGACCATGTATGGCCCCGGCGTAGGTGTGGCGGTCGGGATGGGCGTGGCCGAGGGGATGGGCGTCGGCTCGGGGGGCAAGACGGTGATCGTCACGGGCTTGGGCCGGTTTTGCAGCAGCACGGCGACGCCCGCCAGCGTAGCCACCGCCACGACCAGCAGCAAGGGCCACCGGAATCGTTCCAGGAGAGGCAAGGGGCGCGTTTCGGGTGTGGGCAACGCTCATCTCCTCCGTTTCGCTGGCTGCTCGCGCTAGTGCATGTTGGCGGAAGTCCACCAGTGGCTGTTCGATGGTTTACCCCACCCTAAATCCCTCCCCGCCAGCAGGGAGGGACTTGAGTCTGCTCCCCCTTTCTCCGCTGGCGGGGAAAGGGGGCTGGGGGGATAGGGGTCAATCAGGCCAAACCGCGCGCCTATTTCCGCCCTGATGTACTAGAGCGTGTTATGAACTCCGCACGTTCGGCGTAGCGTGCAGGGCACGGCACATATGGTGCGCCCTAACCCCACCCTGTAGTCCCTCCCCGCTGGCGGGGAGGCTCCCCTTTCCTGCTTGCGGGGAAAGGAGCCGGGGGATGGGGGATTGAAAAGTGCATAACACGCGCTAGAACTGGCTCCTCTACCCCTGGCGCTCGCGCAGGTGCGGGAAGAGCAGCACTTCGCGGATGGTGCTGCGGTCGGTCAGCAGCATCACCAGGCGATCCACGCCCACGCCGCAGCCGCCGCAGGGCGGCATCCCGTAGCGCATGGCCCGCAGGTAGTCCTCGTCCAGGGGCGTGGCTTCCTCGTCTCCGGCGGCGTACAGGCGGCCCATCTCCAGGAAGCGGGCTTCCTGATCCAGCGGGTCGTTTAGCTCGGTGAAGGCATTGCCCATCTCTATGCCGCCCACGAAGACCTCGAAACGCTCGACATGCGTCGGGTTGCCGGGCACGGTCTTGGCGAAGGGGGAGATGTCGCGCGGGTAGTCGAGGATGAAGGCTGGCTGGATCAGCGACGGCTCGACGGTATCGCCAAGCAGCGTATCCACCAGCTTGCCCCAGGTGGCGGTGGGCGAGGCGGGGAGTCCGGCAGCTTTCATGGCTGCGAAGAGCGATCTCGCGTCGGGGTGATCGGCGTAGTCAATGCCGGTCTGCTGGCGGATCGCCTCGCGCAGCGTGATCCGTCGCCAGGGGGGAGCCAGGTTGATGGTGTGGCCCTCGAAGCTGACCGTCGTGCTGCCCGTGACCTGCTCGGCGACGTAGGCGATCATACGCTCGGTGAGGTCCATCATGCCGTGATAGTCCGTGTACGCCTGGTAGAACTCTAGCTGCGTGAACTCCGGGTTGTGCTTGAAGCTCACACCCTCGTTGCGGAAGTCGCGGCCAATCTCGTACACGGCGTCGTACATGCCCACCAGCAGCCGCTTGAGGTATAGCTCGAAGCTGATGCGCAGGTACAAATCCTGGTGGAGCTGGTTGTGGTGGGTGATGAAGGGCCGCGCCGCAGCCCCACCGTAGATCGGCTGGAGGATGGGCGTCTCGACTTCCAGGAAGCCCTCGCCATCCAGGAAGCGGCGCAGGGCGCTGACCGCCTGGGCGCGCCTGCGAAAGACCTCGCGCGTGTCTGGGTTCACGGCCAGGTCTGCGTACCGCTGGCGGTAACGCTCCTCCACATCGCTGAACGCCCCGTAGCGTTCGACGCTGCCATCTTCGGCCACGCGCTCCTTGATCACGGGCAGCGGGCTGAGCGCCTTCGCCAGCAGCGTCAACTCGTCCACCAGCACGCTGATCTCGCCGGCGCGCGTGCGCATCATCACCCCGTGCGCCTGCACGAAGTCGCCCAGGTCGAGGTGCCGCCGGATCATCTCAAACGTTTCTTCGCCCACGCGGTCAATGCGCACGAACAACTGCACGCGCCCGCTGCCGTCCTCGACGTGAGCGAAGAACACCTTGCCCTTGAGATTCTGGCGCACGATGCGCCCGCAGACGGTGACGGTCAGCGGGGTGGGAGAGTCGGGATTGGCCGCTTCCGCCGTCTCGAAGGCGTGGACGGCCTCGCGCGCTGTGTGCGTGCGGCTGACGCGGTTAGGGTAGGGCTGCACGCCGCGCTCCTGAAGCTCACTGAGCTTGCGGGCACGATCCTGTTCGGGGGTGTTGGTTGGCTGCCACATAGACGGCTTGCTTCCTCACTCGCGATGCGCGGGGGCGAGGCCCAGGAATTGGCCTGTATCTATCGCTAGAGCCTGGTATGAACTCCGCACGCTCGGTATCGCGTGCAGGGCACGGTCCATAGAACCCCACCCTGTAGTCCCCCCCGCCAGCAGGGAGGGACAGGTTTCTCCCCTTTCCCTGCTTGCGGGGAAAGGGGCCGGGGGATAGGGGTTGAAAAGTGCATAGCACGCGCTGGAGCCTGGTATGAACTCCGCACGCTCGGTATCGCGTGCCGGGCACGGCCCATAGAACCCCACCCTGTAGTCCCTCCCCGCCAGCAGTTCAGGGGCGGACAGGTGTTGAGCGAACGTGAAGACAGGCGAACATCTCACATC
>CAYNHD010000454.1:0-3116 GCA_964396775.1 uncultured Thermoflexus sp.
GGCATTGACCTCACCCCCGCTCGGCGCTAACGCGCCTCGCCGCCCCTCTCCGCAGCGGAGAGGGGGCAAGCCGAGAGCAGTGAGGCCGGGGTGAGGTCAACCAGAGCGCGGTGACAACGAGGGGTGTTACCGCCCCGCAACCGGGCTGAAGGCCGGCTCGACCTCGATCACACTGAAGTCCAGGTGATTCCCGTCGGCGGCCACGTCCACGTACACATGGTCGCCTTCCAGCACCCGTCCCTCCAGGATGGCCAGGGCCAGGGCGTCTTGCAGTTCGCGCTGAATGACGCGCTTGAGCGGGCGCGCTCCGTAGACGGGGTCGTAGCCGCGCTCCGCCAGGAAGTTCCTGGCCGCCTCGCTGAGCTGAATGGTGATGCGCCGTTCGGCCAGCAGTTGCTGCAGGTTGCGCAGCTGGATATCCACGATCTGCTTGATGTGCTCCGGCGTCAGCGCGTGGAAGAGCACGATCTCATCAATACGGTTGAGGAACTCTGGCCGGAAGACGCGATCCAGTTCAGCCATCACCGCCGCGCGGGTCTCCTTCTCCGGCGCGCCGGCCATGCTCTTGATCAGGTGACTGCCGACATTGCTGGTCATGATGATCACCGTGTTGCGGAAGTCTACCGTGCGCCCGTGTCCGTCGGTCAGCCGCCCTTCGTCGAGCAGTTGCAGGAAGAGGTTGAAGACCTCTGTGTGCGCTTTCTCGATCTCGTCGAAGAGCACCACCGCGTAGGGGCGACGACGCACCGCTTCGGTGAGCTGCCCGCCTTCCTCGTAGCCGACATAGCCCGGCGGAGCGCCAACCAGCCGGCTGACGGTGTGCCGCTCCTGGTACTCGCTCATGTCAATGCGCACCATGGCATCCGGGTCGTCGAAGAGGAACTCGGCCAGCGCGCGGGCCAGTTCCGTCTTACCGACGCCGGTCGGCCCCAGGAAGAGGAACGTCCCCATTGGACGGCGCGGGTCTTGCAGACCGGCCCGGCTGCGGCGCACCGCGTTGGCAATGGCGCGGATGGCATCATCCTGCCCCACCACGCGCTGATGGAGTCGCTCTTCCATGCGCAGCAGCTTTTCGACCTCGCCCTCTAGCAGCCGTGAGACAGGAATGCCCGTCCATTTGCTGACCACCTGCGCCACTTCGTCGGCGTCCACTTCTTCCTTGAGCATGGCCCCTTCGGCTTGCAGCGCCCGCAGATGCGCCTCGTGTTCGGCCAGTTGCTTTTCCAGGCGTGGCAGTTCGCCATAGCGCAGGCGGGCCGCCGTTTCCAGGTCGTTCAGGCGCTCGGCGCGCTCCAGCTGGACGCGCACTTCGTCAATCTGCGCCTTGGTCTGACGGATGGCCTGGATGGCCGCTTTCTCCTGCTGCCAGCGGGCCTGCAGCGCGTTGGACTGCTCGCGCAGGTTGGCAAGTTGCTCTTCGAGATCGCGCAGCCGCTCCTTGGACGCCTTGTCGCGCTCTTTCTTGAGCGCCTCGCGCTCGATCTCCAGCTGCATGATCTGCCGATCCACATCGTCCAGCGCCTGCGGCTTGGAGTCGATCTCCATCTTCAGGCGGCTAGCCGCCTCATCAATCAGGTCAATGGCCTTGTCGGGCAGTTGGCGGTCGGTGATATAGCGATGGCTGAGCACCGCCGCCGCGATCACGGCGCTGTCCTGGATGCGCACGCCATGATGGACTTCGTAGCGCTCCTTCAGCCCGCGCAGGATGCTGATGGTGTCCTCGACGCTCGGCTCGTCCACAAAGATCGGCTGGAAGCGGCGCTCCAGCGCGGCGTCTTTTTCGATGTACTGGCGATACTCGTCGAGGGTCGTCGCGCCGATGCAATGTAGCTCGCCCCGCGCCAGCATGGGCTTGAGCATGTTGCCCGCGTCCATTGCGCCCTCGGCCTTGCCCGCGCCGACCACCGTGTGCAGCTCGTCCAGGAAGAGGATGATCTGCCCGTTCGAGTCGGCGACTTCCTTGAGCACGGCCTTCAAGCGCTCCTCGAATTCACCGCGATATTTCGCGCCCGCGATCAGGCTGCCCAGGTCGAGCGCCACGATGCGCTTGTCCTTCAACCCTTCGGGCACGTCCCCATTGACGATGCGCTGCGCCAGCCCTTCGACGATGGCCGTCTTGCCGACGCCCGCCTCGCCGATCAGCACCGGATTGTTCTTGGTGCGGCGGCTGAGCACCTGGATGACGCGGCGAATCTCCTCGTCGCGCCCGATGACCGGGTCGAGCTTGCCCTGCCGCGCCAGTGCGGTCATGTCGCGCCCGTACTTCTCCAGCGCCTGGAAGGTGCTCTCCGGCTCCGGGCTGGTGATGCGCTGCCCACCGCGAATCTCGGCCAGGGCACGCAGCACGGTATCGCGATCCACGCCGTGCCGCGCCAGCAGATCGCCAACCGCGCGATCGCTCGTCAGCGCCAGCAACATATGCTCCGTGCTGACGTAGTCGTCGCGCATCGTCCGTGCTTCTTTTTCGGCGTTGGTCAGCACATCCACGATCGCACGGCTCGCGCCAACCTGCGCTGCGCCATAGACCTTCGGGCGGCTGGCCAGCAGGTTTTCCACGGCACTGGCCACCACCTGTGGACGCGCACCAATCTTGCTGATCACCTGCGGCACCACGCCATCGCTCTGCTGAAGCAGAGCTAGCAGCAGGTGCGCCGGTTCGAGTTCGCTATGGTTGTAAGTCTCCGCCAGGCGCTGTGCGGCCATGACGGCCTGTTGCGCCTTGGTGGTGAAACGATTCAGGTCCATCGTCCAGTGTCCCCCATTATTCCGATACGGTATGATTTCGAGCTTCAGTGTAGAACGGGCGCATCAGAAAGGCGTCGGAGGGACATAAGAGGTGCATTGGACTGCGCAGGCGACGATGAAAAGGCCACCAGGGGACGGGAGGGGTGCATGTGAAACCTATCGTGTCATGCGGTCATCGCCTGTTTACCTCACCCCCCCCCTCGGCGCTAACGCGCCTCGCGTCTCCCTCTCCGTAACGGAGAGGAGGAAAGGCCAAGCGCAGCGAGGCCAGGGGGTGAGGCAAGGCAGCGCGCAGGAGAGGCGATTGCCCTGGCGACCCGCGCGCATTTTTACTTTTGCGTTATTTCGGGTTATTGTTGCGGGCGAGATAG
>CAYNHD010000455.1:0-3114 GCA_964396775.1 uncultured Thermoflexus sp.
CCCGCCTGCGGGGAGGGATTTAGGGTGGGGTTGCTGGTCTTTTCAAATGGTCTCTAAGGTGACGCATAGGGGGCGTATGGCCATACGCTCCTACGCGGGCCTGCCTCGGCGGTAGCGTTTTGCCCCGGAGTTCCAACGCACACCGGTCCGACGGCGGCGGTTTGCCAGGCCGGTTTGGAGTATAATCAATCTGCGGCCCAGTCCAGGCGGCGCGCCAGCCAGGGCCGAACACGGAGAAAGATGAGCAGCGACGAGTCTCGCTTCCTGGCCAGGCCGCACACCGTGCAGCAGCCCTGGCGCAACCAACGGCAGTTCGTGGCCACGCTGGGTCTGATCGGGGTCATCGGCCTGATCATCGCTGCGCTGTACCTGTTCCAGACCTCGCGCAGCACAATTTCGGCGCGCGAGCTGGCCGAGATGAACGATTACCGCGCCCGGCTGGAGCGCGACAACGAGCGCGTGCGCGCTGAGATCGCCGACTTGCAGAGCCTGCCTCGCGTCATGACGCGGGCGGCGGAGATGGGCTTTCGCCCGGCGAACCCGGACGAAATCCAGTACATCATCGTGGATGGGTACCGGTACGACCGGCCCATCGTCACGCCAACGCCCTCGCCCACCGCGCAGACTGCGGAGCAGATTTACGACGAAACGCTGGGCGGCTGGCTGCGCAAGCAGTGGGACAACCTGAAGCGACAGCTAGACTCGTGGCGCAGCGGCTAGGGCGCTGCGCGCAGGACTCTCTGGGGCCATGATCCGCGACGAGACTCTCAGCAGACGGCTCACCCTGGTTGGCGTGGTGCTGATCGGCATCAGCCTGGTGCTGCTCGTGCGTCTGCTGTCGTTCCAGTTCCGCATGAACCCGGAGATCAAGCAGGCGCTCGAAGACCAGGCCAAGAACCGCTACCAGCAGACGGTTGAAGTGCTGCCCAAGCGTGGGCAAATCCTCGACCGCAACGGGCACCTGTTGGCGACCAACTCGTTTGAATACCGCATCGGCATCAGCCCCAACCAGGTCGTTGACCGCCAGGCGGTGGCGATTGCCCTTGCGCCGCTGGTGGGCCTGCCGGAGAACCGTCTCTACGACCTGCTGCAACCCAACGCAGACGGTACCTTCCCGCCGTATGTGCTGCTGGCCAGCCGCGTCAGCGCCGAGGTCGGGCAGGCCATCGCCGACCTGAGCGTGCCCGGCATCATCATCGAGCCGCTGCCCATCCGCATCTACCCGCAGGGCGAGCTAACCGCCCAGGTCGTCGGCTTCTTCGCCGGGTCGGATGGGGCACGGGCCAGCCAGGGCTACTACGGCGTGGAGGGCTACTACCAGACGTTGCTGGCCGGCCAGAGCAAGCGCGTCACCAAGAGCAACATCCCCCTGCTGGAGGAGAGCCAGACCCAGGCCACCCGCGTCCGCGACGGGATGGACCTCATCCTGACCATTGACCGCGACCTGCAGTATCTCGCCCAGGAAGTGCTGATGGGCTTTCTGGAGAAAGACCCGACGGCGACGGGCGGCACGATCCTGATCATGAACCCGCGCAACGGCGAAATCCTGGCGATGGCCAACTACCCGTACTTCCAGCCCGGCGACCTGTCGGAAGAGAATATGAAGTACGCGCGCAACCAGGCAGTCGCCGACGTGTACGAGCCGGGGTCGGTCTTCAAGGTGGTGACAATGGCCCTGGCGCTCGACGCCGGGACGCACGATCTGGACTGGTCGTACTACGATCCAGGGTGTTTTGAGGCGGGCGGCGTGGCCATCTGCAACTGGGATCGCACGTCGCACGGCAACCCCGATTTCGCCCAGGTCTTCATTGACTCACTGAACACGGGCACGGCCACCATCTACAAGGAGATCGGCCCGTACACGGTCTATCCCAAGCTGCGCGAGTTTGGCATTGGCAGCCCCACGGGGGTAGACCTGGAGGGCGAGTCGCCGGGCATCCTTGTCGAGCCGGGCGACCCGCTGTGGAGCGAGGCGCAGTTTCTCAACAACAGCTATGGCCAGGGTGTGTCGGTCACGCCGCTGCAGATGCTCACCGCAGCCAACGCCATCGCCAACGACGGGCTGATCATGCAGCCGCACATCGTCAAGGCGCGCATTGACGGCGGCCAGGTGCTCGAGACACAGCCCGCCGCCACGCACCGCCCGATCAGCGAGGAAGCGGCGCACAAAGCGCGCGACATCATGGTGCGCGTGCTGCGCGAAAGCAACGAAATTGAGTTCGAGTTCCCCGGCTATACCATCGCTGGCAAGACGGGCACCGCCGAAATCCCCGCCCCTTATGGCTACGAGCCGTTTGCGCCGGGCAACTCGATTGCCTCGTTCCTGGCCTTCCTGCCCGCCGATGATCCGGTGGTGTCCATCCTGATCAAACTGGATCGCCCCTGGGGGTACTGGGGCAGCCTGACCGCCGCGCCGCTGGCCCAGGAGCTGCTGGAGCGCCTGGTGGTATTGATGGAGATTCCCCCGGACAACCTGCGCTACCAGCTTGTTGCCCAGGGCGGCGACCCCCTGGCGCGCGAGTACTGATGAGCTAGCTGGCCCAGCAGACAAGAGAGTGGCTCCGGCGATGCCATCGAGGAGTTGCGCCGTATGCGTGATGTGCCTGACCCTCGCGACACGCACGTGCTCGTTGTCGAAGCGAATCCGCCCCGCTTCGTGTCCATTGCCCGGTTGCTGGCCCATCTGGGCGTCATCCACTGCGAGTGGAAGACCAGCGGCTGGCAGGTGGTGCAGTTCGCCGACACGTTACCCCCGCTCGACCTGATTCTGATGAACATCGCGCTGCCCTATGAGGATGGCCTCCAGGCGTTGCGCAAGATGCGAAACCACCCGCGCCTGAGCGAAACCCGCATCGTGGCCCTGGCGGAGGGCGCCAGCCAGGAGGTGCGAGATAGGGCGCGCGCGACCCTGTTCGACGGGCTGTTGAGCACGCCGCTCGACGCGGATCGCTTCCCGGCGCAGATTCGGCGTCTGCTGGCCGGAGAAGCGGTGTGGGAGTAGTGGTGGGGGTTTCCTCGCCTTCACGGTAGGTGGGGGCGTATGGCATACGCCCCTACGGAACCTCACCCCCTGGCCTCGCTACGCTCGGCTCTTCCCCCTCTCCGTTAACGGAG
>CAYNHD010000456.1:0-3083 GCA_964396775.1 uncultured Thermoflexus sp.
CCGCTCACCCCTTCCCCTGGCTTTGTTGGGGGAAGGGGCTGAGGGATGGGGGGCCTTCGACAACTGCGTGACAACTCGTTCGCGGGTTCCGGGATGCTCCCTCTCTGGCCTTGCACGCCAGACCAGGATAAGATTACGGGCAGTGATGCCTGCCGCCGCGCCCCACCCTGCCCACAAGCCAGCCGCACAGGTGGCAGAAGATGTGCACGCGCGGGACGACAAAAACCGCCCGCCATTGCGCAGCGACCCGTTGCGCAAGGAAGAGGGACGTTGCCCAACGACGATATCCCAACCCTGCTGCGCACCGCCATCGAGGCCGCGCGCAGTGGCAACCGGGCCGCCGCGCGGGAGACCTTGCGCCGGGTCATTGCGCGGGACCCCAACAATGAGATGGCCTGGCTCTGGCTGGTGACCGTCGCCGACTCCGATGACGAGCGCCTGCAGGGACTGCGCCGCGTGCTGGCGATCAACTCGCGCAACGAGCGCGCTCGCCAGGCGCTGCACCGCCTGGAGCAGCAAACACAGCCTACCCCCGCCAGGGCGCGACGCCCGGCTCCGCCAGTGCCCTCCGAGCGGGACGCCTTGCTCCGCACACCCCGACGACGGCGCGTCCTGCCGCCCTGGGCGTTCTGGACGCTCGCCCTGGTCGCTGTGGGGCTGCTTGCCGCCGGCCTGGGCCTGCTCTATCTCGATACGCGGGGCGATGGCGACGCGCCTCCTCCCCCACCGGTGCAGCAGCGCCCCACCCGGCCCGCCGCCACCCAGGTAGCGGGCTACCTCTCGCCGACGCCGGTCGGCGGGGTGCTGCGCACGCTGCCCCCGCGCGAGACGTTCCCACCCACCTGGACGCCAACCGCCACCTGGACGCCTTCGCCGACTCCCACGCCGTCGCCCACGCCGCTGCCGCTGTCCGATTACGCACTGCTGGTGTCGGCGCTGCGCGGCGGGAGAGGCTGGGCGCTGCATACGCTGACCGCCGACGGCTCTGACGAACAGGCGCTGACCTTCACGCTGCCGCCTGGCAGCAGCACGGCACTGACTGTCGTGGAAGTGTACGACGCGGCCTACTCGCCGGATGGCAGGCAGATGGCATTCACAGCCCGCCTGTCCCAATCGCGGTTGGAAGGAGAGACGCTGGTCAGCGAGGAGTTTGAAGACCTGTTTGTTGCGCCAGCCGCCGGAGGGACGGCGCGCCGCCTGACGACGTTTGCCGCGCCGCGCGTAGCGGACGCCGCCTGGTCACCTGACGGGCAGAGCATCGCCTGCGCGGCCAATCCCAACGGCGATTTCGACATCTTTCTTGTCTCTGTCGAGACGGGCGAGGTGGTGACACTGATCCCCGGCCCGTCCGAAGACCGCGAGCCAGCCTGGTCGCCTGACGGCGAGTGGATCGCCTTCACCTCCGACCGCAGCGGCCCCGGCGCGACCGAGCTTTGGCGCATGGACGTAAGCAGCGGCTCCCTCAAGCAACTGACGGACAACGTTAACAGCAGTTTCTCAGCGGCCTGGTCGCCCGATGGGTCCACCATTATGTTTCTCTCCGACCGGCGCGGAGCCACCGATCTCTACCTGATGACGGCCAACGGCGACGGCGAGCGCGGCCTGCTGGTCGCCGACGTGCGCGCTGAGGAGCGCGATCCTGCATGGTCGCCGGATGGTCGTTGGATCGCGTTTAGCTCCAATCGCGAGCGTTCGATATTCGATCTGTACGTCGTCCGGCCAGACGGAACTGAGCTTCAGCACATCCTTTCCGGCGATGGTGACACGCGCTATGTGGCGTGGCATCCGGGTAACCCATAGAGACGATGGCACACGGGGGGCATTATGAGCGGGCACGAAGCCGATTCCCAGCTTGATGATCTGCTGCGGCAGGGCATTGAGGCGGCGCGCGCGGGGAACAAGGCCGTCGCGCGCGCCCTGCTCGAACAGGTCGTCGCCCTTAACCCGCAGCACGAGAAGGGCTGGTTCTGGCTGGCCGCCGTCACCGACGATCTTCACGAGAAGCGCACCTGTCTGAACAACGTCATTGTCATCAACCCGGACAACGCGCGCGCCCAGGCCCTGCTGGCCCGCCTGGAAGGGACGCCTCTCGACGCGGCTACCCCCGCCGAGCCGCCCGCCGCTGGCACTGGACGCGCCCGTGGGAAGCTGGTGCTCGGCGCTGGAGCGATTGCTGCGCTGGCCCTGGTGATCGTGCTGGTGATGGCGTTGGGCGGCAACGCGGACGGCGACAGGCCGCAGCCAGAGTCCGGCACGGGCAGCGGGGCGCTCACCGGCCCGGAGCCAACGGAAGGCAGTGGCTCATCCGCTCTTGTCGCCACGCCGCTCCCCGGAGCCACGACTCAACCGACTCGCACCTTCACGCCCCCGCCCCCCACCTGGACGCCAGTGCCCAGCAAGACGCCCGTCCCGGAGATACCGCCGACCCTCTACCCCCCACCCCCGGACACACTGCCAGGCCAGATCATCGTGCGTTCCGGGCAGACGCCCGGCGATCCCAACAACCAGCCGATTGTCCTGATCAGGCCGGACGGTAGCAGCCCGCGCACGCTCACCGCCCCGAACACGCGCGGGCACGCGCCTGTCCTGTCGCCCGACGGCAACCAGTACGCCTACATTCGCTACGCGCCGGGCACGCGCGAGTTCCTTTTGCAGATTGACAACCTGCAGGGCACCGACCCTCGCCTGGCGAGCAGCTACTGGACGGGTAACCCCGCCCTGCAGGAACAGGAATCGCCCACCTGGTCACCGGACGGGCAGTGGCTCGCGTTTACGGCGCGAGGGTTGGGCGCGGCAACGACTGACCTTTTCCGCGTGGCCATCGTTGACCGGCAGGGCGACCCGGCCCAATTGGAGCGCCTGACCGATGACGATGCCAGCGAAAGCTGGCCGGCCTACTCGCCCGATGGGACGCGCATCGTCTACGCCGCCGACCTGAGCCTGATAGCTCCGGGCGGGGCGACTGATCTGCGCATCCTTGACCTGACCACCCGGCAGATCGTCACCCTGACCACCAACGGGGCAGCCCTCATCGAGGCCGCTCCGGACTGGTCGCCCGATGGCGAAACCGTCATCTTCCAGGC
>CAYNHD010000457.1:0-3078 GCA_964396775.1 uncultured Thermoflexus sp.
TAAATCCCTCCCCGCCTGCGGGGAGGGACTTCAAGAGCAGTCCTTTCTCCCTTCCTTTGCCTGCGGGGGAAGGGCCGGGGATAGGGGTAAAGATACCTCTCAAACGGCCTCTGAGCCTCAACTGCCCCAGATACGCTCCCAGAGAATGTGCGGCGAGTCCCGCAGCATCCACACGTTCGCGTTCTTCGGCGGGAACCAGACCGGCAGGTAGTCGGCGTCCAGGTACGGTCCGGCGTCCTCCGGTCTCACCCATAGCTCCAGCACCACGTCTGGCTTGAGCGTCCCGATCGAATAGGCGTAGTCCCACTTCATGTGCCCCGGCTTGAACTCCGGGATGACTGTCTGATCCATCGGCAGGTGGGCGATAAACGGGTCGGTCTTGCCCAGCAGGTCAATGGTCGTGCGCTCGGCGAAATAGGGCACGATCCCCGCCCCGGCCAGGGCAACCGTCGCCTCTCTGGTCGTCAGCGCTTCCAACAACAGCGCCTGCTCGACCTTCATACCGTTCTCGGCGGCGTAGAGCGACGGCGTGACCAGCAACCATTCTTTGAGCGCGCCGGTGCCGTAGGTGTAGTTGAAGGCGACCAGCAGGTACGCGCCCAGGCCGATCAGCCCGGCCCGCGCCGCCGCCGGACTCAGCCGCAAGCCTGCTTCGTGGACAGCCAATGTGCGCGCGCTGACGATCAGCCAGCGATAGACGTGGCGCAGCAATGCCCAGAGCAGGACGAACCACAGCGGGATCGCCACGCTCAGGTAGCGGTTCGTCCCGCCGTAGTGCTCCCAGGCGTCCCCGCCGACGTAGATGTTGTAGAGCATCTGCGCGATGAAAAGCCAGGCCAGCAGGCGCACAGCCCGGTCGCGCCGGAAGACGAAGAGGCCCAGCGGCAGCGCGCCCCAGTGCACCAGGAAGCGCGTGGCGATCTCGTAGCCGTGTGTGAGGCGCTTGACGAGCGGGTAGCCCTCCATCTTCAGGGTGTACGTGTTGGGCAGCCACTCGCCGTAATACCAGTGGCGCAGCAGGAACTGCGGGGCCAGGAACGCGGCCAGGATCAGCGGGGCGAGCAGGACGTGCCGGGCGCGATGCGGGCGATCTTGCAGGGCCAGGAACAGCGCCAGCGCCGCGAAGGGCACGGCCATGTCCAGGCGGATCCATGTTGCAACGCCCAGCAACAGGTACGGCCCGGCGCTGAAGCGCCCGTCGCGCAGGGTGCGCAGCGTCCACCACGCGGCCACGCTGACGATCAGCGCCAGGACGCTGACCTCTGTCCCTTGCAGGCTCCATGTGTTCAGCGGCAGGTAGAAGGCGGTGAAGACCGCCGCGCCCAGCCCAACCCAGGGATCGCCGGTCAGCAGGTCGGCCAGCCGCCAGATGACGAGCAGCGTCAGCAGCATGAAGATCGCACCGCTGACCTGGATGCACAGGCTGGTCAGCGCCGCGTCCACGCCGGACAGATGGAAGATGGCCATGTAGCCGACCCACAGCGGATTGGTGAAGCCTTCGACGCGCGGCCCGCCGGGGTTCCACACCAGGCCCTGCCCCTCAGCCAGGTTGCGGGCGTAGCGCATCGAGATCATCATGTCGTCGAAAAGCACAAAGTAGCGCGTCGTCTGGGGGATGTAGCTGCTCTGCTCGACGACGGCGCTCGTCTTGAAGATGAACGCCCCGGCGTAGAGCGCGTAAGCGATCAGAACCAGGACGAACAGCGCGCGCGGGCTGCGCGACAGGGCACAGATCATGCCGCCAGGCTCCCGTGTGTGATCATGACGGCCCCGCATTGTAACCGATAGCGAGCAGGCAGGCGAAATGCGCAGGGGGACGTGCAGAGCCTGCCGGACACGAACGTTGCTCTGCGCCTCCCCCGTAGGGGCGTATTGCAATACGCCCCTACGGAGGCCTTTCGCCAACAGTATCTCTTGTGGGAGAAGGGCCGGGGATGGCGGGGCAGGCACGATCCAAGATGTGGGTAATGTATAGCCACGACGTAGAGGGGGCAAGCTGAGCGCAGCAAGGCTGGGGGTGAGGCTTGCGCCAGCGACCAGGTACCTGCGCACGCACGCAAGATTCGCCGGGCAGGGGTGCTGCTCTGCTGCGCCCTGGGTAGCCTCACCCCCGCTCGGCGCCGGTGCGCCTCGCCGCCCCCTCTCCACGTCGTGGAGAGGGGGCAAGCCGAGCGCAGCGAGGCTGGGGGGGGAGGCATGCGCCAGCGACCAGGTACCTTCGCACGCACGCAGAATTCGCCGGGCAGGGGCGCTGCTCTGCTGCGCCCTAAGACAGCCTTCCGGGATCGCAATCCTATGCCTTTCCTGCGCCCGCCAGATTCTTCGCGCGGGCGCGGTTGACAATCCCCCGCCCTGCCGCCATAATCGCCCGCATGTTTACGCCCACCGTGCGCCGGCTGATCCCGGCGGCCCTGCTGATCGCCCTGGCCGCCAGCGCGTGCAACTTCGCCACGCAGCCGGACCCGATCATCATCACCGCCACGCCGAGCAACGCCGCCCTGCTGAACCCGGCGACGCCGACCGTCCCCTACGTCACGCCGACCCCTCACTTCGTGCCGACGCCCACGCTGCCGCCCGACGTGGCCTTCGCCGACGCCGAGCAGGCCCTGCACAACGGCGATTACGTCGCCGCCGTCGGCTACTTCGAGGCGGTGCTGGCCCAGCCCGGCGCGGACCCGACGTTGCGCGCGGCGGCGCGCTACGGCCTGGGCGAGGCTGCGCTGCGCGAAGGGTTGTTCGCCCAGGCCGCCGACGCGCTCTCGCGCTTCATCCTCGAAAACCCCGGCGATCCGCACCTGGCGCACGCCACCTTCCTGCGCGGCGACGCTTACCTGGGGCTGAGCGAGTGGCAGCTTGCCGTCAACGACTTCCTGACCTACGTCACGCTGCGCCCAGGGCTGATTGACAGCTACGTGTACGAGCGCATTGGCGATGCTTACCTGGCGCTCGGCCAGCCCGCGCAGTCGCTCGCCGCCTACACGAAGGCTGCCGACGCCACGCGCGAGCTATCGTCGCTGGTTGCCCTGCGCGAGCGCGTCGCCGCCGGCTACCTCAACGCCGGACAGCCCGACCAGGCCA
>CAYNHD010000458.1:0-3059 GCA_964396775.1 uncultured Thermoflexus sp.
CCCTCCCCGCAGGCGGGGAGGGATTTAGGGTGGGGTTGCGGGCCTTTTCAAACGACCCCTGAGACTTCCGAAGTCTTTGGGAGACTTCGGAAGTCGGGAGGTCACTCGCCCGCTGGCGCATCGGGGACGGGCAGGGCAAAGGCGAAGGTGCTGCCCTCGCCGGGCGCGCTGCGCACCCAGATGGTCCCGCCCATCATCTCCACCAGCTTCTTACAGATGGCCAGACCCAGCCCGGTGCCGGCGTAGGTGCGCGTGCTGCTGCCGTCCGCCTGGCGGAACTCGTCGAAGATGATCGCCTGGTCGGACTGGCTGATGCCGATGCCGGTGTCGGTGACCGTCGCCTGCACGAAGCGGCGGCCCAGCCGCTCGGTCTGCCCGGTGGTGATGGTCACGCCGCCCTCGTGGGTGAACTTGATGGCGTTGCTGAGCAGGTTCATGACCACCTGGTACAGGCGCTCCGGGTCGGCCTGGATGCGCGGCAGGTCTTCGGCCAGTTCCAGGGCCAGGACCAGACCTTTGGCGGCGGCCTCGTCGCTCACGGCCTGGACGGCGGTCTCGACGACGGTGTTGAGGCTCACCGTCTCCAGGTGCAGCTTCAAGCGCCCGGCGTCTATGCGCGACAGGTCGAGCAGGTCGTCAATGAGCGCCAGCAGCGCGTAGGCGTTGCGCTTGATGCGCTCCATGCGGCTGGCCTGGCGCTCGTTCAACTCGCCGTACAGCCCGTCGAGCAGCGTCTCGCTGAAGCCGATGATGCTGTTCATGGGCGTGCGCAGCTCGTGGCTGATCGTCGCCAGAAACTGGCTGCGCAGGCGGTTGGCCTCGGCCAGTTCGTCGGCGCGCTGCTCCAGCTCGCGGAACATCAGCGCGTTGTCAATGGCGATGGCAGCCTGGGCGACGAGCGTCTGCGCCAGGCGAATGTCCTCCGGCGAGAAGCGGCGGCCCGGCTGGTTGTCCGTCCAATCCACCACGCCGAGCACGCGCTTGGCGGTGACAATCGGCACCACAAGCTGGCTGTACTCGCCGCCTGCCAGCAACCGCGCGGCGGCCTCGGAGGGCGCGGCTCCGTCCTGCGCATAGACGGTCACCGGCTGGCGCGCGCGGATGGCGCTGGCAATGGCGGCGTGGTCGGCCAGGCGCAGGCGTTGGCCCGTTCGACCGGAATCGCCCGAATCGCCGAGGTACGGCGCGCAGAAGTCCGCCTCCACGCGCACCGCGTCGTGCTCCGGCATGTAGAGGGCCACCTGGCAGCGCGAGGTGTTCAGGGCGCGGTTCATGTGAGCGACCATCACCTGGGGCAGGTCGCTGTAGTTGAGGATGGCGGTGAGGTCCTGGCCGATCTGGTGCACCACGCCCTGCTCGACCAGCCGCCGCTGCGCCTGGTGGTAGAACTGGGCGTTCTCCAGCGCCGTGCTCACCTGAGTGACCAGCGTCTCCAGCGCGTCGCGCTCGATCTCGCTGAAGGCACCGGCGGCAGTGGACACCAGGGCGATGGCCCCACTGGTTTCGTCTGCCCGGCGCAGGGGCACGATCAGGCAGCTTTGCAGGCCCTCGAACTCGATCCGGGCCTCTCCGAACACATCGCGCGCCTCCACGCCGTCGGCAAGCTGCGTCTGCCCGGCCCGGATCGCCCGCCCGATCAGCCCCGTGCTGACCGGCAAGATCAGGTCGTCCGGGGGGCGCAGCCCGGCAGCCCGCGTCGCGGCTGCCTGAAGGTGCGCCGTGCGCCGGTCTGCTGCCAGCAGGAAGATATACACGGCGTCCGGGGCGAACACGTCCAGGATGTGCTGGGCGGCCTTGCGCAGCAACACGTCCGGGTCGAGCATGGCGTACAGGTCCTGGCTGACGCGGTTGATCTGGTTGAGCAGGGTTGTGCGGCGCTGCTCGGCGGCGAGCCTCTGCGCGCTGCTCAGGCTGACGGCGATCTGGCTGGCGATGGCCTGGCCGATGGCGATCTCGGCCTCGCCGAACGGGCCGCCGCGCCGGTTGACCAGGCGCAGCACGCCCAGCGTGCGGTTGCGCGTGTTGAGCGGGCAGGCCAGCAGGTTGCGGCACCCAGGCCCGGCGTCTTCGCAAGGCGACTCGGTGACGTAGGCCGTGCCCTGGTGATACACGTCTACCGGATGCCCCGGCCCATCGAGCGCCCACAGCGCCGGCCCCCAGGCGCGCGCCAGCCCAAACTGCGACAGCTCGTGGACGACAAGCTGGTAGGCCGTCAGGTCTGGCAACAGCACCTGCGCGCCCTCGCAGTCGAGCAGCAGCGCAGCTTCGCGCAGCGCGTGGGTGAGCATCTCGTCCAGGTCAACCGTGCTGCTGGTGATCGAGGTCAACCGCCGCAGCGTGTCGCTCTCGCGCTGGCGGGCGGACAGATCATCGAACAGGGCGTTGTGCTGCTCGGCCAGGGCGCGATATTGGCGCGCAGCGTGGATGATCAGCGCCGTCTGGTCGGCGATGGCTTGCAGCACGGTCAGGTGCTGCTCGTCGTACACATCTGGCGCGTAGGACTCGACGTTGAACACGCCGATCAACTGCCCATCAAACAGCAGGGGGACGGCCATCTCCGCCCGCGAGCGGGGGTCGGTCAGGGCGCAGCGCGGGTCAGCGCGCATGTCGTTGACGATCAGCGGGACGCCACTGGCCCCCACCTGGCCGACGATGCCCTCGCCAAGCGGGATGCTGGGCGCGAGCAGCGCCGCGTCGCCCAGGTAGGTGTGCGGCACCAGCGTATTGCTGGCGGGGCTGAACAGCGCCAGGCCGCCGCTATCGAACGGCAGCAGACGCTGCACGCGCTGAAGGGTCGCCAGCAGGTATCCGTCAAGATCAAAGGGGAGAGGCGAGGCCCGCTCTATGGTCTCCATGCGCCCGCCGTCTGGTCTGATTGGCGCTCGCGCCGGAGCCGGAGTCCGGCGGCGAACGTTCCAGATTATAGCGTCGGCGGGCCGTTTTGGGGAAACGCCGGGACGAGGGGAGTGCGTGCAAAGGTTGCCAGTGACTCGCTTGACGCCGGGCGAAGTGAGGTCCCGCAGAGTGGTATGGGCAGAATGCCCCTCCCCCTGGCCCCC
>CAYNHD010000459.1:0-3058 GCA_964396775.1 uncultured Thermoflexus sp.
TACAGCAGCGCGCGCAGGCTGGTCGTGCCGCTGAGCGAGCGCATCCAGGCCAGCATATTCTCCAGCAGCAGGGTGACGATGAACATCCGCTCGGCATCGGTGAGGTGCGCGATATAGAAGATGCTGACGCGCGGCTTGCCTTCCGGCGTGTAGAGCAGGCTCTGAATGTCGAGCGGCTCGCCCTGAATCCAGCTCTGGAAGCTGGGCGAGGCGATGATGTGGTTCAACTCCATCGCCAGGCTGAAGCGCTCTTTTTCGGGGAAGAACGTGTCGATGTCGAAGACGCCGAGCTTGCCGAACGGCGGTTTTTGCACCTGGAGGATCACGTCTTCGAGCGTCAGGTCCTGGCCGCGCCGCCATGCGTGCTCAAAAATGTTGGCGATCAGCACGTGCTCGCGATCTTTGACCGGCTCGACGTTCTTGCCGATCAACGCCAGCAGCGCGGTGACGATGCCGCTGATCTGCTCGCGGTAGAACTCGTCGTCGCCCGCTCCCCAGCCGTCCGGCGGAGCCTGCATCGCGTCGAGGATGCTGACCGGCAGCCCTGCGTCGGAGCCGGGGGTGTAGATGCTGAAACGCACCTTTTGAGCGTACTGCTCCAGGCGCGCCGGCGTGATGTCCCAACTGGCCAGGCCCGCGCGCCACTGCGCCGCGACTTGCTGCGCATATTCGTCCGCTTCCAGCCCGGCGCGGCGTGCGTCGTCAAGGTTGACCCAGGGCGCGAAGTCTTCCGGGCGCAGCGCCGGGAAGGTTAGCAGCAGGTTGGTGATGTCACCTTTGGGGTCAATGACGATGGCCGGGATGTCGTCCATCACCGCTTCTTCGAGCAGGGTGACGCACAGCCCGGTCTTGCCGCTGCCGGTCATGCCCAGCACGACGGCGTGCGTGGTCAGGTCGCGCGAGTCGTAATAAACGATCTCGTCGGTCGGCTGGTGCGCCGCCGGGTCGAATCGGCGGCCCAGGTAGAAGGTGGTAGGAGCTTCGACAAAAGGCATGGGGGACCTCGTTGGTGGGTGGTGGGTGGTTATTGGTTGTTGGTTATTGGTTGGGCGGGGCGCGGCCCAACACACCCCGCTGCCCGGATGCCCTAATGGTAGCACGAATTTTCTAGGATGGGGAAGCGACGGGCACGGGGGTGTGTGGCCGCGCCCCTCGTTTCATACCCGATGAATGAGAAGACCCTCTGCTTCGGCTGAGTTCGGACACCTTCAGCCTGCTTCAGAAGGTCTTCACCTCTTTGCCATCCCCCAATTCAGGCTGACCGGTGCCAGCACCCGTTGGGGGACTTCATATCAGGAACACTCACCGGGCAACGGCCAGTTCCTCGCTGGTCACGTGCTCGCCCTCCTCGGGGTAGACCTGGGCATAGACCACGCCGCGATAGTCCGGCTCAAGGCTCGCCGTGATGCTCCAGCCGTCTGCGCCATCGTCATCAACGCCCAACGGCTCCACATTGCCGCCTGCGCCGCGCACGAAGAACTCCACGCGGGCCGCGTCAGTCGCCTCCACGGTGATGGTGAACTGCCCGTCCGGGTCATCCACCCAGTAGACGTCCTCTTCCAGGCGAATCGCCTCTTCGGGGCCAAGCGTCAAGGCGCCCACCGTCGGGGGTGTCGCCTCTTCCTCTTCTTCGTCATCACGGATCACCAGGACGTAGACCGCGACAGCGATGATGATCACCACTACTGCCAGCACGCCGAACAAAACGAGCCTTCTCCGCTTCATTGCCCTACTCCTTGCCAAAATTCGTGGCCTGTCTTTACGAACCTTGAGGACCCATCCCTCAAAAGGCGAACTTGCCTATGATTATTATAAACAACTAATAAGACATTCGCCACATGGTCAGAGTTCAGTTCTGGCAAACCACAACCGGGCCGCTACTGCTCCTCGCCCACGCCCCCGTAGAAGCGCAGGTAGTCCGGCGCGTGGCGGCTCCAATAGCCCCAGTAGTGCCCGCCCGGCCAGACATGCCCCTCGAAGGCGGGAAGCGGCTGACCAAACAGCGAGCCAAATAGGTTGTACACGCCGCGCATCAGGCTGTCGGATGCGCCGATGTCCACGAACAGGCGCATGTGGGGCGGCCAACCATCGCGGGTGATGAGGCTGATGATGTCTCGCTCAGCGAACAGCACCTTATCCGGGCCGTACAGAAAGAACGGCGCATCCTCAGGGGACAGGATGGCCGGGCTGTGCGCGCCAATGGCGCTGAACAGGTCGGGGTGGCGCAGCCCCAGGTAGAGCGCCCCGTAGCCGCCCATGCTCAGTCCGCCAATGAAGCGCGAGTCACGCGCCGCAGCGGTGGGAAACTCCGCGTCCACTGCGCTGATTAGCTCGTCCACAATATACGTCTCGTAGTCACCGTCCTGGCCGTTCACGTAGAAGCTGTTGTCCCCATCAGGCATGAGGATGATCAACGGCTCAATCTCCCCAGCCAGGATCAGTGTATCGGCGGCCTGGTCAAGCGCTCCCTTGTTGACCCAATCCGTGTGGTCGCCGTTCCTGCCGTGTAGCATGACCAGCAGGGGCAGATCGGCCAGGTGGCACCAATCCGGCGGAAGGTAGACGGTGTACTGTTTGGTCTGGCCGAGCGCCGCGCTGTCAATGGAGCGGGTGATCACTACACCAGCTTCGGGGGTGCACGGCGGCGCTTCCTGTGCGGCAGCAGAGGACGCGGGCAGGAGCAGCGCAGCAAGGCACAGGGTGAGCAGCATCGTTCGTGAGGGCATCTCCGAATCTCCTCTTGCGCGCGGGCGACCGTCGGCGCCCACGCCTGAACTGTCTCACACGGACGGTAGGCAATCATGCCAGAAAGCTGAAGGCAGAACGCAATGAGTGCGCCGCGTGGAGGCCACCCTCAGTATACACCGAAAAAAACAGACGCCCGGTTGTTCCGGGCGTGTTTGGTGCCGTACAGAGAGCATAGTTCACAGTGAGGACAAGGTTCTTGAACCGCAGAGGCGCAGAGGATGCGGAGAAGAACTACGGAGTCCTCGTCAGATTCTTTCTCTGCGCTCTCTGCGCCTCGGCGGTGACACTCTGCCCCAGCAGCGAAATGCAG
>CAYNHD010000460.1:0-3025 GCA_964396775.1 uncultured Thermoflexus sp.
CTGCGCCCCCGTAGGGGCGTATTGCAATACGCCCCTACGGAGGCATTTCGCCAACCGTATCGCTTGCGCGGGGGAAGGGGTTGGGGGATGGGGGGTGCTTTTGTTCCGCCCGGCCCGTTCCCTGAAAACAGAATGGGACCGCCTGGCCTGGCAGTCCCATTCCAGTCTTATGCTAGAGAGTGCCTAGCAGTCTCAGACTTGCTCACTGAACCGAGACGAACTTGAAGTGCTCGGTCGCCAGCGGGTTGGGCACGTAGCCGGACACGCGGCTGCTGAAGGCCAGCGGTACACGGTTGTGAGCGATCCACAGGCGGGCTACTTCGTCGTGCATGATCTGTTCCACCTGCTGATAGATCGGCTCGCGCTCGGCCTGCTCGGTCAGCGCCCGCCCCTGCAACAGCAGCTCGCGGACTTCTGGATTGTAGTAGTAGCCCTCGCGCGGGACGGGCTGGTTGGCGAAGAAGTATCCCTGGAAGTTGTCGGGATCGCCGTTGTCGCCCGTCCAGCCAAGCTGGTACAGGCCGGTCAGGTTGCCATTGGTGCGCTCGTCCAGGTACGCAGACCAGTCACCGACCTGGCCCAGGGTGACATCCAGGCCGATATTCGCCAGATAGGCGGCCATGGCCTCGCCGATGCCCTGGCCGTCCGGGTTGTAGGGACGCTGCACCGGCATGAAGTAGAGGGTCAGCGGCATGGTGCCCACCACTTCGTCGGTGACCATGTTGTTCTCGTCCACACCGAGCAGGGTCACTTCGCTGAAGCCATCAGGATAGCCAGCCTCGGCCAGCAGCGCCTTAGCGCCTTCGGGGTCAAACTCCCAGGCGGGGATGTCGGGATTGTAGCCCCACAGCGAGGGTGGGACGAAGGTCGTGGCGACTGCCGCGCCGGGCGGGTAGAAGGCGTCCACGATCTCCTGGCGGTTGATGGCCATGGCCATGGCCTGGCGCACCCGCACATCGCGGAATTCCTTCACGCGGTAGTTGAAGGCCAGGTAGAACGTGTTCATCGCCGGGCGATACAGGAGATACGTGTTGTCGCCGGCTTCGATGGCGTCCAGGTCTTCCACGTTCGGCTGCTCGAAGGCGTCAATAGCACCGGATTGCAGCGCAGCCAGGCGTGCGGCGGCGTTGGGGATCACCTGGTAGATGATCGTGTCCACATTGCCGGGGATCTCGCCCCAGTAGTTCTCGTTGCGCACGAGGGTGATATGGTCATCGCTGACCCACTCGACGAACTTATAGGGGCCGGTGCAGGAGTAGCCCACCGCCGGCGTGCCATAGGCCGCGCCCGCCGCCTCGATGGCCGCCGGGCTGGAGATGGCGAACATGGGCATGGCCAGCGTGTTCAGCATCGGGCCGTAGGGTTCGCTGAGGGTGAAGGTGACTTCGTACTCGCCAGTGGCCTCGATATTGGTGATGATCGAGGCATCATCGAAGCCGCCCCACATGGCCTCGTAGTACTCGAAGACGAGCTCAGGGAAGTGGGTCGGGTGATCGGTGAAGCGCCAACGCTCGAAGTTGTAGACCACAGCCTCGGCGTTGAAGGGCGTGCCATCGTGGAAGGTGGCGTTCTCGACCAGCTTGAAGGTCCACACCAGGCCGTCATCGCTGACCGTCCAGCTTTCGGCCAGGCCGGGGATCGGGTTGGTGGTCTCGCCGTCGAAGAAGAGCAGCGACTCGCAGCCCTGCACCGTCACGCGAAAGGAGATGCCGTCGGTGACGATGGCCGGGTCGAGCGCCACAGCGTTGCCGAACTCACCAAAGGTGAAGATGTTGCCGCCCTGGGCAGTGGCGGACATGGCCGGCACCAGCCCGGCCACCAGCATGACGATGAGAAAGACAGATAGTTTGCGCATGTGTATTCTCTCCTTATGCAGTATACAGGTCTGAACAAACGGGTGGCAGGGAACGAACAATGGCTGCCACCGCTAACGAGTGGCGGTTCGCCCAGACGAGATCGCTACCGGGCAGTCACCGGCGGACTTTCCGCCCGGCATGGCCAGGACTGAGAGCGCCCTCAGGAAGGCGGCCAGGGATAAGACAGAGCCGCACCGTCCCTGGGTATTCCCGCCGCTCTCTGCGGGTGTCCGTCACCTGTGCGGACCAAACGGCTGCGCTTGTCACTGGGGTGTTCTATAGTACGGCGATAGTCTCTCCTTTCAGGCATTCAAGGCAATCGCACCCTGGATCACAGTAAACTTGAGGTCAGCGTCTGGGGTTCGTCAAGAAGATGTAGTCAAATTAAAAATACCAAATAAGTAAGCCTAAAGCAAGAAATTACACTATCTGAGTGCATCTCACGATGGGGGCGAAATGCTTGAACCGCAGAGACGCAGAGGACGCGGAGAAGAACTAGAATCTCGTCTATCTTTTCTCTCTTGGCGCTCTCTGCGCCTCAGCGGTGATCTTTTGCCCCAGAAATGGGATACACCCCACCATCTTCCCCCTCTCTTGGAGCCAGGCTCTCCCGCCTTTTTCCCCTCACAGAACGGAAAGGGACGCCGGAGAAGGGGGCTTCCGCCCCTCAACACCGGCGCTACCGCCCGTGCCGTACCCGCAGTATACCAGCCGCCGCGCCGCCGACCCTTGTGACAAATCCACAAGGTCATACCACGTGGGAGCGGGGGCCGTGACATCTGGCACTTGTGCGCTCGCTCCTATCTGCACATGATGAGAAGCAGAACCGCATGGATCGGCCCGGCGTCCGCCAGGGGAGACCGCGCGATGACCTCTCAAGCCCCGCACCCGCCCCGTTTGCTGGAGCGCGCCAGCGACTGCCGCTGCGCGCATTGCCCGCCAGAGCGTGTCTGCGCCTGGAGTTGTGTACAGGGCCTCAGCCCGTTCGACATTGTGATCGGCGCGGCCCTGGAGCAGAGCGATTCCTGGGCGCTCCAGACGCCCACACCCGGCCAGGAAGCAGTCCACCAGGCCCTGTGGGAGACCTATAACGCCTGAGAGGCCGTTTGAAAATGCCTGCAACCCCACCCTAAATCCCTCCCCGCAGGCGGGGAGGGACTTCAAGAGCA
>CAYNHD010000461.1:0-3015 GCA_964396775.1 uncultured Thermoflexus sp.
CAAAACCTGTCAGGTAGGGCGCTGCTTTGCTGTGCCCCCGTAGGGGCGTATTGCAATACGCCCCTACGAGACCTCACCTTGCTGGGTGTCAAGCGAGTCACTGACAACCTTTGCACACACTCCGCTCTCCCCTCACGTTGGCAAATCGAGCCAAGCCTGCTATCCTACAGCCTGCGCTCACTGCGTCTGTTGGCGCTGGCGAGCGTACCTGGAACGCAGAAACACCCATGCCGCGCGGCTCCACACCGGTGGCCAGTCGCGCCCGGCTGATTGCCAAGTTCAAGGGAGAATGACAGATGGTCAAACCCGTCGCCAAAGTAGATGTGAGGCCCAGCCTCCCGCCCAGCCTGGAACGGCTGCGCGACCTGGCCTACAACCTGCGCTGGAGCTGGGATCACGAGACAATCGCACTGTTCCGGCGGCTGGACCGCGACCTGTGGACTGAGACCGGCAGCAACCCGGTATGGATGCTGGGGCGCATCAGCCAGGACGTGCTGGCCGCCGCCGCTGAAGATGAGGCATTCCTGGCCCACCTCGACCGTGTGTGCGCCAGCTTCGACGCTTATATGGCCCCCGAGGCGCGCACCTGGTATCGCCGCCACTTTGGGGACTTCGGCAAGCCCTTCATCGCCTACTTCTCGATGGAGTATGGGCTGACCGAGTGCCTGCGCAACTACTCCGGCGGCCTGGGCGTCCTCTCTGGCGATCATCTTAAGAGCGCGTCCGACCTGGGGCTGCCACTGGTCGGCATCGGTTTGCTCTACCAGGAAGGCTACTTCCACCAGTACCTCAACGCCGACGGCTACCAGCAGCAGTCGTACCCGCTCAACGACTACGCCATCATGCCTGTGCAGCAGGTCTTCACCGAGGGTGGCAAGCCGCTGATCATCGAAGTGCCCATCGCCCAGTTCACCGCCAGGATTCAGGTGTGGAAGGTGCAGGTAGGCCGTGTCCCGCTCTACCTGCTGGACACGAACTGCCCCGACAATGCCCCAGAGATCCGCGATCTCACCGACCGGCTCTACGGCGGCGACAAGCGCACGCGCATCCGCCAGGAGATCGTGCTAGGCATCGGCGGCATCCAGCTGCTCGAAGCGCTGGACATGCGCCCGACGGTGTGCCACATGAACGAGGGCCACAGCGCCTTCCTGGCTCTGGAACGCATCCGCCTGCTGATGAAGGAAAACCCAGGGCTGAGCTTCTGGCAAGCCGCTGACATCTGCGCCGCCGGCAATGTCTACACGATCCACACGCCGGTGCCCGCCGGCCTGGAACGGTTCGGCTACGATCTCATTGACGAGCACTTCCCCTATCTGTGGAACGAGCTTGGCCTGACGCGCGAGCAGTTCCACGACCTGGGCCGCGAGCATATGGGCGGCTTCGACGTGTTTAGCCTGCCTGTCCTGGCTCTTAAGGTCTCCACCGGGGCCAACGGTGTCAGCCAGCTGCACGGCCTGGTCAGCCGGGCGATGTGGCAGTGGATGTTCCCTACAGTGCCGGAGAACGAGGTGCCGATCGGGGCGGTCACCAACGGCATCCACATTGAAAGCTGGATCAGCGGTGAGATGGCCAGCCTGCTCGACCGCTACCTTGACCCGGCCTGGCGCAACGAGCCAGACAAGGCGGAGTATTGGCGGGATGTAGACCGCATCCCTGATGCAGAGCTATGGCGCACGCACGAGCGCCGCCGCGAGCGCCTGGTTTCCTATGCCCGGCGGCGGCTGCGCGCCCAGCTTGTCGCGCGTGGCGCGCCGCAATCCGAGATTGAGCACGCCAACGAAGTGCTCAACCCGGACGCGCTGACCATCGGCTTCGCCCGGCGCTTCGCCACCTACAAGCGGGCGACGCTGCTTTTCCGCGACAAGGAGCGGCTGGAGCGTATCGTCAACGACCCGCAGCGCCCGGTGCAGTTCATCTTCGCTGGCAAAGCCCATCCCCACGATCACCTGGGCAAGGAACTGATCAAGGAGATCGTCAAGACCGCCGAGCAGCCGGCCTTTCGCCACGCCATCGTCTTCCTGGAGAACTACGACATGAGCGTGGCCCGCGCGATGGTGCAGGGTGTTGACGTGTGGCTGAACACGCCGCGCCGCCCCAACGAGGCCAGTGGCACCAGCGGCATGAAGGTCATCTACAACGGCGGGCTGAATGCCAGCATCCTGGACGGCTGGTGGGCCGAGGGCTACGATCCGTCCGTCGGCTGGGCCATTGGCGCGGGCGAGGAGTACCCGCAGCAAGAATGGGACTTGCAGGACTTCATCGAGGCGCAGGCGCTCTATAACCTGCTGGAGAAGGACATCATCCCCACCTTCTACACGCGCACCCGCGACGGGCTGCCGCGTGACTGGATCGAGCACGTCAAAGCCAGTATGCGCAAGCTGGCCCCCGTCTTCAATACCTATCGCATGGTGCGCGAGTACACCGAAGAGTACTACCTGCCCAGCCACAAGCGCTTCACTGCGCTCAGCCAGCCGGACCTCAAGCGCGGGCGCGAATTCGCCGACTGGCTGGCCCACACGCGCGCCAACTGGAACCGCCTGAAGATCGAGCGGGTGCTGGTCGAGCCGCAGCAGCTCACCGTCAAGGACGACATCTCCGTGCGCGCTTTCATTGACCTGGGCGTGCTCCAGCCCGAAGATGTCATCGTCCAGCTTTACTACGGATCGCTGGACAGCCGGGGCGAGATTCTGGTGGGCGAGACGATGGACATGACGCACTGCTGCCCCGAGGAGGGGGAGCACTCGCGCAACATGCACGAGTTCTTCGCCACGCTGCGCTACACGACGACCGGGCAGCGCGGAGTTTCCGTGCGCGTCCTGCCGCGCCACGACGATCTGGCCGACCCGATCATGACCAACCTGATCACCTGGGCCTAGAGCGTGTTATGCACTTTTCGACCCCTATCCCCCGGCCCCTTTCCCCGCTTGCGGGGAAAGGGGAGAAGCCTGTCCCTCCCCGCTGGCGGGGAGGGACCAAAGGGTGGGGTTAGTGCGCTGCACATGGCGTCGCGCGCTG
>CAYNHD010000462.1:0-3004 GCA_964396775.1 uncultured Thermoflexus sp.
GCGCTGGCGCTGCCTGCCGGGCGACCTGCCGCAAGACATCAGCGGCACGCCCTGGGAGCGGCTCGCCGCGCTGACCCGCGAGCACGGTCGCGCGCCGGAATGACCTCACCACCGCTCGGCGCAGCGAGGCCAGGGGTAAGGTCAAGGACGATCTGCGAGGATCACGGCTGGCCAAGCATAGGAGCCAACACCGATGAGCCAGGTGATCGAAATCTCCGATGTGGGGCGGCTGGCGCGCGGCTGCTTCGTCTGCGGGGCGCGGCTGTGGGACTGCACGGTAGACGGCTGCAAGCCGGGCGGGGGCAACCGCGACGGCGACGTGCTGCACTGCAAAATCTGTAACACGGTCTATGTGGTGGCGAGCAAGGCTGTGCCGGAGTCGCGCTCCGGCGGGCAGAGGGTCAAACCGCGATGACAGAGCCTGATCCCCTGGTGCTGGCCGTGTTTCGCCAGGGCAAACCGCCCGAACAGACGCGGCGCGAAGCCGACTACATCGAGGACTTGCTCGGTCTGACGGCTCCGGCGCACCTGCTGGACGTGCCCTGCGGCGGCGGGCGGCTGACGGTCGAGATGGCTGCGCGCGGCTACCGCGTGACGGGCGTGGATAGCGAAGCGGCACTGCTGGACGACGTGCGCGCGGCGGCTGCGGCGTGCGGGCTGGACGCGCGGATCAGCATCGAGCAGCGCGACATGCGCGACCTGCCCTGGTGCGCGGCGTTCGACGGGGCGTACTGCTTCTGGGAGAGCTTCGGCTTCTTCGACGACGCGGGGAACCACGCCTTTCTGAGCGCCGTCGCCGCCGCGCTGAAGCCGGGCAGCAGGTTCGTCTTCGATACGCACGTTGCCGAGACGATGCTGCCGCGCCTGGGGCAGCGCCCGTGGGAGCGCGTGGGCGACGACCTGCTGGTGCTCGAAGAGCGCGACTACGACCCCGCCACCGCCATCATGACCCGCCACCTGACCATTGTAGGGCATGGGCGCACGGCGACTCTTGACGTGAACACGCGGCTGTACACGTACCGCGAACTGGTGGCGCTGCTCCGCTCCGCCGGATTCGCCGCCTGCGAGGGCTACACCTGGCTGAGTCTGGTGCCCTTCATGATGGGCGCGCCCCGTCTGCTGATGGTGGCGAGCAGGGGGTGACCAGGTGGGCTGTATATGGAGGGGCAGTGCAAAAGCTGGCTCTTGACCGTGTTGGGCTAGCCAGGTGGGAAGCGGCATGGACGGCGCTTGTCCTGGCCGTCCTGGTGGTGATCGTCTCGCTCGCTGTTTGGCCTTCGCTTATTCGTCAGGGGCGCGACAGCACGGTCTTTGCCTACTTCGGTTTCGCCATAACCAGAGGGGCAGTCCCTTACCAGGATGTATGGGATCACAAGCCGCCGCTGGTGTACGCCGTGAATGCTCTAGCTTGCTGGCTGTTTGGGCCAAACCGTGTGGCGATCTGGATCATCACAACGATCAACGCATTTTGGGCAGCCCTGTTGTTCTTCTGGCTGGTCAGGCGGCTCTTTCCCGACCGGCGGGGGTGGGCATGGCTTGGCACACTGTGTTTTGTTTTGGCTATGCGCCATCCTCTTGTGGCTGATGATGGGAATTATACAGAGCCTTATGCCCTGCTTCCCCATCTGGCAATGCTCTTGGCCGGACATGCTTTCTTGCAGCGACCGCGACCGCTTTGGGCCGGGTTGGTGGGCGTGTTTGCAGCACTGGCAGCGATGGGCCGTCCCACTTTTGTCGGGTCTGCTCTCATGATGTGGCCAGCGATCCTCCTGGCACGCGATCCCTTGTTGCGCGCCAGGCTCTGGTGGCGTTGGCCAGCGCTCATGATGGTTAGCGGGCTGGCGGCAGTCGGGGGCATTTTCACGGGCCTTGCTGCCTGGGGAGCCTTAGAAGATGGCCTGGACGCCATCTTGGTGTTCAACTGGTATTATGGGCAATCCGAGTTGGGTCTGCTCCACAAACTTCTGGGCGGGCTGGCAGACTGGTCAATGCGCAGCCTAGCTGTGCCGATTACGCCCCTTGTGATTCTCTCCCTGGGGGCGATCAGCCGGCAAATCCTGCGTAACAGGGATCGAGACGTCACCAATCGCACCCTGTGGTTATGGGTGCTGTTGGGATTCTTCGCTGACCTTTTGATCGCTAACGCTTCGGGGAGAGGGTACAGTCACTATTTCGTGGTGATTATTCCTCAGATGATGTTGCTGTTGGTAGCGGGGACGCTCAGGATTGGAGTCTCTCGATTGCGCTTTGCTATAGCAGTCTATATGCTCTTCACCTTTGCCGGCCTAAATATGAAATACGCTGTGTTTGAGCCTGCTGCGAAAAGCAGATCGCTAGGGGATCCGTTGCTTGTCCATCCGGTCGCGGTGTATGTGAAGGAACGCACAGACGTGGACGATCACGTTTATGTTTGGGGAAGAAGCGGTGAGATCAACTTCCAGGCACAGCGTGTGAATCCAGTGCGTTACACTATGGTTGCCTACCTGTACCATGACTGGCCCGGCAAAGAACGCATGGTGCGGAACACGGTCGAAGACTTGAGAGTAAGACCTCCCGCCATGATCGTAGACATGGCCGAACTCGATCTGCTGGGTCCTCTTGATGGAGCGCCAGACGACCCTGCTTTGCAACCGATCTACGACTACGTGGCCGGGCACTGTGTGCTGGCCGAGCGCATATTCTACGAGCTGGTGCCCATCTACCATTGCAACGGCTTTGAGCCGAGAGAGACCTCATGACCGACTCGCTACAGGACGCCAGGAACCGCTGGGAACAGACCACCCTCAAGCGCGCGCTGGAACGCTCGCCAGAGCGCAGGCCCGCGTTCTATACCTCGTCGGGGATCGAGTGGGAGCGCGTCTACCTGCCGGATGCGCACACCGACGCCGACGCCTACCTGGACAGACTCGGCTTCCCCGGCGAGTACCCCTTCACGCGCGGCGTGCAGCCGACCATGTACCGGGGCCGGCTGTGGACGATGCGCCAGTACGCCGGCTATGCCACC
>CAYNHD010000463.1:0-3000 GCA_964396775.1 uncultured Thermoflexus sp.
TAGCGCGCCTCGCCTCCTCCTCTCCGTTTACGGAGAGGAGGAAAGGCCGAGCGTAGCGAGGCCCGGGGGTGAGGTCAACGCCGCTCACGGCAGCGCCAGGTACGTCGTGTACACGTCCCCTTCGCGCGCCAACATCCCATCCATCACATCCACGATTCTGCCGTCAGCGGCCACGCCCAGCACAAAGCGCACCGGCTCGCCGCTGCCTGCGCAGTCCAGGCGGTGCTGGACGGAGATCGCGTAGAGGCCAGGCGCAGCCGTCCCCGCCGCCCAGGTGACTCGCTCCTGCGGGGCGGCGCTCAGGTCGGCGCAGAAATCGTGCGCGCGCGCCTCGTGCGTCCCCTCCGCCCCTGCCGGGCCGACCACGCTGAGATCGAGGTCGGCGGCGGAAGTCCAGAGCAACCGAATCTCTAAGTCCAGCCCCTCGGCAGGGACGAAAGCGTGCGCGGGAGCGGGGGCCGGGGGCGCGACGATGGCGACGAGCCGGTACGCGCCCGCCGCGCTCAGATCATCGAGCGCCACTTCGAGCGTGTAGAGACCATCGGCGGGCAGCTCTACCCGGCTGATGCGCGCCTCGCCGGGAGCGATCCAGGCGCGGCTGGTGGCAATCAGCGTGCCATCGGGAGCGCGCAGGGCCAGTGCCGGGTCGAGCGTGCCGGTCATGCGCTCTGCAATCACCGTCGCCCGCTCGCCCGCCCGCCCGCTGAAGGTGTAGCGCCGGGCGACCGTCTCCAGGTCAAGCGCGCCGTTGACAGCCACGCCAGGGGTCAGCGGCTCCGGGGTCGCCGCGCTCACCTCAACCGGTGCCGCGTCTGTTTCGATGGTCAGTGTGTAGCTGCCCGCCGAAGGCCCGTGCTCGAAGCCGTAGCGCGTTGCCCGCACCAGGTATGATCCGTCGGCAGGCAGCGCGAAGCCGGCGATCACCGCGTCGGGCGCGCCGTCGGGCGTGTCGTCGGCCCGCGCCAGCTCGTACCCGGCACCATCGGTCAGGATCAGGAAGGGATCGAGCGCGCTCTCGCCGGCGGCCATGCGCAGCGTGATCTCGTCGCCGGCGCGCCCCTGGAAGATGAACCAGTCTTCGCTGTCGTCGGCGCTCAGCGCCCCGCTGACGGTTTCGTTGTAGGCCAGCCAGCGCAGGCGCGGCGGTAGCGTTCCCGGAGCCAGCCAGCGCACACCACCGCCCGTAACAGCCCCGGCTGGCGGCGAAACCCCGACCTGCTCCAACGTCAGCGAGTACTCCCCAGCGGAATAGCCGTTGGCGAAGCCGAAGCGCGTGGCTACCAGCGTGTACGCGCCATCGGCGGGTAGCTCGAACTCCTCGACGGACGGCATGACCGAATCGCCGCTGTCATCCACTTCGAGCAGCGTCGCGCCGTCCGGCCCCAGCACCAGCAAATACCCGTCCAGACTGCCCGGAGCGTCTATGGCGCGTTCCATCACGACGCGGATCAGTTCGCCGCGCCGCCCGTCGAACGTCCAGCGTTCCTCGTACCGTTCGTCGTCCAGCGCGCCGGTCACCGTCTCGCCGTAGCGGATGGGGCGAGCGTCCGGTTCCTGGGCGGCGGCGGGCGCGCCGCGAGGGGTCAGCCCGGCCAGCAGCGCCAGCGCCAGCAGCGCGCTCACAGCCCACCGTCTCCACGATGATCGCTTCATAGCCGTCTGCCTCCCGCTCCGTCTGCCGCTGATGCCCAGTGTAGCACGAGTTCAGCGCGAAGCGGAGAAGAGCTGTGATCAGTCGTCAGTGACCAGTGCAGCGTCTCACAACGACCCAGTGATGACCAATAACCAATAACCACCTCTCCACCTCTCTCCCGCCTTGCACAGCCCGATCCCGCATGTTACACTTCCGCCATCTTCCAAACAGACTGCCCGCGCGTTCACCAGCACACACGCCCGGTTCCAACCACGCGGAGAGAGACACCCATGCCCCCTCGTTCCCTGGCGCTCACGTTGCTGCCGGCGCTGGTCGCCCTCGCCCTGCTCTCCGGCACAGCCGGACTTAACCCGGCGCGCGCCCAGAGCAATCCCGACGCGACTGTGATCCCGGCCACGCTCAACGTGCGCTACGGCCCTGGCACCGAATACGCCGTCATCGCCCAGGTGGGGCACGGGGCGGCGCTGGCGTTGCTGGCCCGCGACGAGGTGCCCGCCAACGGCCTGTGGCTCTACAGCCGCACGGCAGACAGCGTTGAGGGCTGGCTGCTGTCGGACTACCTGGACATTCGCCCAGACCTGAACCTCGACGCCCTGCCGGTTCGCCCCGCGCCGGATGACCTGGGCACGCCAGGCGAAGTCGCCGCGCCGGAGGCCCCGCCCGCTGCCGGTGGCTTCCCGGAGGGGACGGGTATCCCCGCGCAGACCGCCGCCAATGTGAACCTGCGCGTGGGACCCGGCACGGGCTACCGCCTGATCACCACGCTGGCAGCGGGTACGGCGGCGTTGGCCAGAGGCCGCGACGGGTCGCTGGAATGGGTCTTCCTCACCGTGAACGGGCAAGACGGCTGGGCGTATGGTGGCTATCTGCGCCTGCTGTCCGGCGATGTGAGCGCGCTGCCGCTGGTGACGACCGTCGTCAGCGAGATCGTCGCGCCCGCCGCTGGCGTGGTGCCCGCCCCCGTCGCCAGGGGCGCGGGGCTGACCAGCTTCGGCTATGGCGGCCATGTAGACAGCTTCGCCCGCCCCGACCTGATGCACTACGCGGGCATGACCTGGGTCAAGCGGCAGATTCGCTACGCGCGCGGGACGCCGGGCAGCGTAGCCGCGGGCGCCATTGACCAGACACACGCCAACGGTTTCAAGATTCTGCTGGGCATCGTCGGCAGCGCCGGCGACGTGATCCAACCCAGCTACTTCGAGGACTACGCGCGCTTCGTCGGCGAGGTCGCCGCGCTCGGCCCGGACGCCATTGAAGTGTGGAACGAGCAGAACATTGACCGCGAATGGGCCAACGGCCACATTGACCCGGCCAGCTACACGCAGCTTCTCGCCCTGGCCTACAAC
>CAYNHD010000464.1:0-2985 GCA_964396775.1 uncultured Thermoflexus sp.
TTGACCCGCCTGGCCCGCGAGCAGAATCCCGACGGCGGCTGGGGCTGGTTTGCCCGGATGGAAAGCAACCCCTACATCACGGCCTACGCCGCGCTGGGGCTGGCCGAGGCACGCGACGCCGGCTTCGACGTGGACGCGCTGATGATCGAGCGCGCGCTCAACTTCGTCCGCCTTGACCTGATCCGGCCCACGATAGACACCCCCGTGTGGCGGCTGAATCGCCAGGCGTTCTACGCTTACGTCTTCGCGCGGGCCGGGCAGGCGCAGGCCGCCGACCTGGACACGCTGCGCGAGCACCGGCTGGAGATGGACACCTGGGCGCTGGCGTTCCTGCTGATGGCCTACCAGCAATACGACCCCGCTGCTGACGCCATCCCCTCGCTGGTGAGCGACCTGCAGAGCGCGGCCATCCTCTCGGCGACCGGCGCGCACTGGGAAGAGGCCGGGCGCGACTGGTGGAACTGGAGCAGCGACACGCGCACGACGGCCATCGCGCTGGCGGCGCTGACGCGCGTCCAGCCCGATCACGACCTGCTGCCCAATGTGGTGCGCTGGCTGATGGTGGCGCGTCAGGGCGATCACTGGACGACGACGCAGGAGACCGCCTGGGCGGTGATGGCCCTCACCGACTGGATGGTTGCCAGCGGCGAACTGCGCGGCGACTACACCTACAGCCTCGCCATCAACAGCGCGGGCCTGGGCGGGGGGACAGTCACGCCGGAGACGGTGCGCGAGGGCCAGGTGTTGCGCGTGGCGGTGAAAGACCTGCTGCGCGACCAGATCAACCGCGTGACGATCTCCCGCTCGGCGGGCGAGGGCGTGCTGTACTACACGGCGCACCTCAAGACCCGGCTGTGGGCGGCGGAGGCCAAGCCGATCAGCCGGGGAGTCACCGTCTCGCGCGAGTACTTCCGCGCTGAAGACCCCAGCACGCCGGTCACGTCCGCCCAGGTGGGCGACGTGATCACCGTGCGCGTGACGATCACCCTGCCCCAGGAGATCTACTACTTCGTGCTGGAAGACCCCATCCCGGCGGGCACCGAGCCGGTAGACACATCGCTGCTGACGACCAGCCAGCTTGATCAGCCGCCCACCATCCAGCCGCTGTACGAGCCGCGCTGGTACTGGGGCTGGTGGCTGTTCGACCGCTCCGAGCTGCGCGACGAGCAGCTGAACCTGTACGCGGACTTCCTGCCGCGCGGCACCTACGTCTACACCTACCAGGTGCGGGCCAGCGTGCCTGGCGAGTTCCAGACGATGCCCAGCCACGCCTACGCCTTCTACTTCCCGGAGGTCTTCGGGCGCGGCGCGGGGGCGCTCTTCACGGTGACGGCGGCGGAGTGAATGCACAGGCGTTAAGCTAAGTCGCCTCACCCCCTAAATCCCCCTCTCCAGCCGAGCTAGAGAGGGGGACTTTGATCGGCTGGCATGGCACTTTCCCCCTCCCTGGCTTGGCCGGGGAAGGGGCCAGGGGGAGGAGCGTTTCCGCGAGATGCCTTCACCTAATGTGTATGCATGGCAAATGCCCCCGCCCCGTGACACAAAATGCCCCAGGGTTGCGGCCCTGGGGCGTTGTTTTGCTGCCTTCTGGGCGGTCAGACTTCCGAAGTCTTGGAGACTTCGGAAGTCTCTACCGTGACTAGATGTCAAACTGCGCCCACTGCTCGTACATCTTCCAGCGGGTAGCCACGTCCTGGCGCATCATCTCCAGTAGCTCGGTGGCACGCTCCGGGTCGGCGTTGCGCAGGATGCGGAAGCGATTTTGCTTGTACATCCACTCTTCGATGTCTGTTGTCGGCGCTTTGGAGTCGAGCATGAGCGGCTGCTTGCCGGCGCGCGTGTTGTCCGGGTTGAAGCGGTAGAGCGGCCAGAAGCCGGACTCCACAGCGTCCTTCTGGTTCTGGTAGCCATAGCGCAGATCGTAGCCGTGCGCGATGCACTGGCTATAGGCGATGATCAACGACGGGCCGTCGTAGGCTTCCGCCTCGGCGAACGCCTTGATCGCCTGGGTCATGTTGGCACCGAGCGCCACCTGCGCGACGTAGATGTTGCCGTAGGTCATGGCGATCATGCCCAGGTCTTTCTTGGGCATCCCCTTGCCAGCGGCGGCGAACTTGGCCACCGCGCCGCGCGGCGTCGCCTTCGACATCTGGCCGCCGGTGTTGGAGTACACGCCGGTGTCGAGCACAAGCACGTTCACGTCGCGCCCCGACGCCAGGACGTGATCCAGGCCGCCGTAGCCGATGTCGTAGGCCCAGCCGTCGCCGCCGAAAATCCACACGGACTTCTTCACCAGGTAGTCGGCCACGCCCAGGAACTGCCCGGCGAGCGGGCCGCCGTCCTGCTTCAGCAGGGCCTTGAGCTGCTCTACGCGCTCACGCTGCTGCTCGATGGCTTCCTGCGTGCTCTGATCGGCGTCGCGGATGGCCTCAAGCAGCTCGCGGTGATTCTCGGCCTGGGCGATAAGCTGGTCGAGCAGCTCGCGGGCGTACTGCGTCAGCTTATCAGCGGTCAGGCGCATCCCCATGCCGAACTCCGCCGCATCTTCAAACAGCGAGTTCGACCAGGCGGGGCCGCGCCCGTCGGCGCGCACGGCGTAGGGCGTGGTGGGCAGGTTGCCGCCGTAGATAGACGAGCAGCCGGTCGCGTTGGCGATGATCGCCCGGTCGCCGAAAAGCTGCGACATGAGCTTGATGTAGGGCGTCTCGCCGCAGCCGGCGCACGCGCCGGAGAACTCGAACAGCGGGCGGATGAACTGCGATCCCTTGACCGTGAAGCGGTTGAAGGTGGCCGGGTCCGTCTCTGGCAGGGCCAGGAAGTAATCCCAGTTCTCGGCCTCGTTGCGGCGCAGTTCTTCAGTGAGCGGGGCCATGTTGATCGCCTTGCGGTCGGTCTTCTGGCCGCTGGCGTCTTTGGCGTAGGCCGGGCAGATCTCGACGCACACGCCGCAGCCGGTGCAGTCTTCGGGCGCAACCTGGAGGGTGT
>CAYNHD010000465.1:0-2977 GCA_964396775.1 uncultured Thermoflexus sp.
ATTGGTTGTTGGTTGAGAAAGGTGGGCGATCTCCTTCGCCTGGCGCTGCGCTTGACATGACCTCACAGAGCCGCAGATGCCCTACACCAATAACCAATAACCAATCACCAATCACTACTCACTCCACAAAGAGAGCGCCATGGACCGCATCACCCTGACCATCACTTCCGACTTGTTCGACGACGAAGATCGCCACCAGGAAGCGTCGGTGCGCGCCAACCTGACCGTGCGCGCGCTGATCGAGGAAATCCGGCGCGAGTTCAACCTGCTGGACGCTGGCTACCGCCTGACCTTGCACGGGCAGAAACAGCCACTCCCGCTCGACCAGACGATGGAGCAGCTTGGCTTGCAGACAGGAGCCGAGTTGGTCTTCGAGCGCGATCGGCACCGTTTACAGGAGCGCGTGGTGGCGCGCGGCGGGCAGTATTTCCAGGCGGTGACCAAACCGGGGCGGGCCTACTTGCAGGAGGCATCGTCCGGCAAGGCGTTCCCCCTGGAGTGGCAGCCGGCGGTCATCGGGCGGCCCGACGCCGCCAACCCTGACGCAGCGGAGATGTTGGCGGTGGATGTGAGCGCGCTGGCCGAGGGGCGCACCGTCTCGCGCCGCCACGCGCAGATCAGCGAGCGCGGCGGGACGTATTACCTGGAGGCGCTCAACGAGCGCAACCCCACTCTGCTCAACGGCCAGGCCGTGAAGCTAGGCGAGAAGCGCGCGCTCTCGCCCGGCGACGTGATCCGCGTGGGGCTGGTCGAACTGACGTTTGCCGTGCAGGGCGCGTCGTCTTGAGGTAGGGGGCGTGATCTGAACGCAACGTCCCTCCCCCTGGCCCCTTCCCCGGCCAAGCCAGGGAGGGGGGAAGTGCCATGCCAGCCGATCAAAGTCCCCCTCTCTAGCTCTGCTGGAGAGGGGGATTTAGGGGGAGAGGCGCGCACAGCCACGCTTAGAGGCTGTTTGAGAGGTATCTCTACCCCCTCCCCGGCCCTTCCCCCGCAGGCGAGGGAAGGGAGAAAGGACTGCTCTTGAAGTCACTCCCTGCTTGCGGGGAGGGATTTAGGGTGGGGTTGCAGGCCTTTTCAAACGGTCTCTTAACTTGCTGCGTATGGGGCGCTATTCCCCCGCGCCGTCCAGCGGGACGCGGCGCAGCCCGGCGAGTTGCAGGGCCACGTACCACACGAACAGCGGGTTGTGGATCAGGTAGCGCCGCCACAAGCGGCGCGGCTCGGTCAGCAGCCGGAACAGCCATTCGAGCGCGTGGCGCTGCATCCAGCGCGGGGCCTGAGGGATGCGCCCCGTATGGAAGTCGAACGCCGCGCCCACGCCGACCAGCACCGGCGCGTCCAGCAACGCGCGGTGCTCGGCCATCCACACGGTCTGCTTGGGGCAGCCCAGCGCCACCCAGACTACATCCGGCTTCGCTGCATTGATGCGCGCGACGATGGCCGCGTCTTCCTCCGGCGAGAGGGCGCGAAACGGTGGCGCATACGCCCCGGCGGTGCGCAGGCCGGGGAAGCGCGCCTCCATGACCTCGGCGAGCCGCTCGGCGACGCCCTCTGCTCCGCCGTAGTAGAAGCTGCGATAACCGCGCTCCGCCAGCATGGTACTGGCGGCCAGCATCAGGTCCGGCCCGTATACGCGATCCACATGCGCCTGCCCCAACCAGCGGCTGAGGAAGACCAGCGGCATCCCGTCCGGCGTGACCATGCCGGCGGCGTTGGTCATACGGCGCAGGGCCGGGTCGCGGTGGGCGTGCATGATGTCGTTGACGCAGGCGACAACCACGTATTCGCGCGCGCCTTCCTCGATCCAGCAGGCGATCTGTGCGACCGCCTGGGCCATGTCAACCGCGCTGACGCCGACGCCCAGGATATTGGTGCGCGCGAAGGTGGAACAGGGGGGCATGGGCATCGCTCCTGGGGGCGCAGCGCGCGTCAATAGGCCCCGCGCCGCAACAGCACCGCCTGGATGGTCTTCCACAGGATGCGCAAGTCCAGCCAGACGGAATAGTTGCGGATGTAGAACAGGTCATCTTCGGTGTGCAGGTACATGGGCCGGTCGGCCCGCCCGTTGACCTGCCACCAGCCGGTGAGTCCCTGCGGCACCTCGAAGCGCTTGCGCTGCCAGGGTTCGTACTTTTCGACCAGCCAGGGCATCTCCGGACGCGGCCCAACGAGCGACATCTCGCCGCGCAGGATGTTGAACAGCTGCGGCAGTTCGTCCAGGCTGGTGCGGCGCAGCCAGCGCCCGACGCGCGTCACGCGGGGGTCGTCCTCGTGCTTGTAGAGGATGTGTCCGTCCGCGCTCTGGGCGCTCACCGCATCTTGCAGCGCCTCGGCCCCGTCGCGCATGGTGCGGAACTTCAGCATGGTGAACAAGCGCCCGCCCTCGCCCACGCGCGTCTGGCGGAAGAGGACCGGGCCAGGGCTGTCGCGCTTGATGGCCAGCGCGATGAGGCCCATCAGCGGCAGCGCGGGCACCAACAGCAGCAGCGTCAGCGCCACGTCGAACACGCGCTTAACCACGCGCTGGAACGGATCGAGCACCGGCTCCTTCAGGCTGAGCAGGGGCATTCCGCCGAAGTTCTCGATGCTCACCCGCAGGAAGGCCATGTCGAAGTAGTCGGGGATCAGGCGAATGTTGACCGGCAGCGTTTGCAGCCGGTTAACGAAATCGCGCAGATCGTTGGCGTCCTCGCGGGGCAGCGCGATCACCACCTCGGCGATGTCGTGCGCGCGGATGACATCAGGCACGCTGCCCAGCGTGCCCAGGATGGGCAGGTCATTGGGCGGGTCGTCCTCGCCGTTCTCGGTCACGAACCCGGCCAGCGACAGCCCCATCCAGCCCTGCGCCTGAACCATGCGCGCGATGTCGCGGGCGATGCCCCCGGTGCCCACGATCAGCACGCGCCGCGTGCGGTACCGCTGCCCGCCGCGCGTCCGGAACGCGCCACGCACCACCAGCCGATGCGTGACGATCAGC
>CAYNHD010000466.1:0-2975 GCA_964396775.1 uncultured Thermoflexus sp.
AAATCCCCCTCTCCAGCAGAGCTAGAGAGGGGGGCCTTGACCGGTTAGCGTAACACTCTCCCCTTCCCCTAGCCTGGCTGGGGGAAAGGGCCGGGGGATAGGGGCGTTTAAGACCTCCGAAGTTTGCGCAAACTTCGGAAGTCTAGCTGCGGGCTGGACGCACAGAGCAGCGTCCCTCCAGGTGACTGAAGGGTGAGGGCGGTCTACACCTGCGCCTGTTGCTCGGCGGGCGGATCGCCGGCCACCATGCACACGGTGTGATGCGTGCGGAACAGGCTGTACAGGTCGGCCTGGCCCGGCACCGCCTTGAGCACGTTCTCCGACTGCATGATCGAGAGCCACAGCTCCAGGTCGCGGTCGCTCAGGTCGGTGTAGTCGCGGATCGTGTCATGGCTGAGGGGCAAGCGCCGCTCGTAGAGGTCGAGCAGGGCGCGCACAAAGGCGTTGCGCTCTTCTATCACGCGCTGCACGATGGACGACTCCTCGACCAGCGAGATACCCTTCGTGGTGAAGTCGCTTTGCGGGTTTTCGTACTCGTTGATCTCCACCGCGCCGCGTTCCAGCAGTTCTTCGACCGCCTGCTGGAAGGTCGTGCTGGGGTCGAAGGGGCGCAGCCGGCGGTGCAGGCTACCCAGCGGGCACCAGGCGAAGCCGCGAAACGACGTGAACTGCTCCACACTGACGATGACGCGCCGGATCATCTGCTCGACATCTTCGCGCGTGACGCCCGGCAATTGCGGCACTCCGGCGGGCTTTTCGGCGTCAATCAGCTTGATCACCGGCACCAGGTCTTCGGGGTTGTGGCGGTGTGGCACCAACTCGCGGCTGAGGATGCCTTCGCGCACCAGCGTGTCCACCCACTCCGAACGCCAGGCGTCGGTCGTGTTCAGGCCCGGCCCGACCAGCCCGTGATCCATGCCAATGCCCTTGAGCAGGAAGCCGTAGTTCACGTACTCCCAGCCGCGCACGTGCAGGGTATTGGCGACGCGGTGCACAATGCGGTCGCGGATCAGGCGCGTCTTCTCGACAATGGCGTTCGAGACGTTGGGCATGACCGTGCCCTGCTCGGTATCCACCACCAGGATGCCCTGGTTGGCCGCCTGGAAGATCAGGTCTTGGGCGCGGTCTTCGTTGGGCACGGCGCGCTCGTCCACCAGGCGCTTGATCAGCGTGCTGATGCTCACCCGGTCGGCGCTGCGCTCGGCCAGCAGCAGGTCAAGCTGCAGGACGACGCTGGACCACTGCGACGGGCGGAACTCCACTACCGGCGCGCTGATTTCGGACGGCTCGACATGAGCGGCCATCGCGTCGGCCACGCGGCGCAGCTTGCAGAAGTCCTCGATGTATTCGACGCTGAGCGCGGGGTTGGATTCGAGCAGGCGGCTGGTGCTGCCACGCACGCCCCAGACGATGACCTGCTTGTTGCGCGTGCGCACGGCGCTGAAGACTTCGGCGAAATCGCGGTCGCCGCTGGCGATGATGAACACGTCGGCGCTGTTGGGCCGGGCGCTGTCGTCCAGCACTTCTTTGGCGATGCGCATGTCGGCGCTGTTTTTACCCGGCAGGCTGAAAACGGGGTCAATGTTGGCGCGGGCCAGGCGGCTGGGCACCTCGTCGGAGACCTCGCGGCCCGTGCGGTCAATCATGGGGGCCAGGCTGCCACGCTGTCCCCAGGGCGCGTAGGCCGCCATGTGCACCACCTGGCCGTGCGTCTGCGCCTGGTGGATCATGCCTTCCAGCAGGTCGTCAATGTTGATGATGTAGCCCTGCTCGCTCAGGCTGATCGAGATGTTCTCGAAGTCAATGTAGAGCGCCACCGTCTTGCTGGGGATGCCCAGGATCACTTCGAGCGGCTGGAAGATAACCCCCGTCAGGCCGGGCGGCGGCTCGTCGCCCCAGATGCGCATCCGCGCCCGCCCCGTCGCCGGGACGCGATGCACCAGGCTGGCGATGTCCATGCGCGTCGAGGCGATGATCAGCTCGTCAATGACCTGTTCCTCGAAGGAGAAATAGTGCGCCAGCAGGGCGTCGGTCACCACCCGGCGGTCGGGGGCGTTGAACAGATCGTAGCCCTCGTTGGCGAAGACCTGCTGCACGCTCACCCCGGCGCTGACGCTGGGGCGGCGGTAGCGGTTCCAGTCGGCGACAGCGATAGCCATCAAGTCTTCGGGGCTGCCCAGGCCAGCAGCCAGCGACGCTGCGTTGAGCAGTGCCGTGGCGACGGTCTGGATGTCCATGACCACGCCGCGCGATTCCAGGCGCTGCAAAAGGTCGTCAACGTCAACTATCAGGTACGCTGTCATGAGTCGCTCTCTACGACCGAGAACTCCCTGGCGCGGCGGGACAAACCGGCAAGGGGGCATGCTGAACAGGATAGTGGGACGGCTGCGGAGCTTAGGCGAGGTGCGAACAAACAGACTCATCTAGCCGTAAAGTCGGACGGCTGGCGGTTGCTACACGGCAAATAAACCTATTGCGAGGGGTGCTGGTTCTTGCATAACTCTTTAGCCATGTGCCCAAAAACCAGACTGCCGCAGCTCTCTCCATCTACCCTGTGCTATTGTCCTTCTTCATTGTAACAGGGCGGCGGCGGATAGCCAATAGGCATTCAGGAGTTTTTCATGTCCGAGGGGGCGATTGGGTGTTTCTGCACAAAATCCCTGCCGGGGGCGGCTCAGACGCCGAACACATTGCGCGCGCCAAGCAGCCCCAGCAGCAGATAGAGGCCGGCGACAAGCGCGCGCACCCTGGTCTCGCCCAGCACGTTGATCAGCGTCTGCATACGCTGCGCATCCATGAAAAAACGCCAGCCGCGCAGCGTCCCCACAAAGCCCAGCAGTCCTCCTACGAACAGCGCCCAGTCCATCAGTGTGACCAGGTCCATTGTACGCTCCTGGTGTGATCAGTGGTCGGTTGTCAGTCGTCGGTTTGCCCCCATCCCCGGCCCTTCCCCCACGAGGGATACTGTTGGCGAA
>CAYNHD010000467.1:0-2913 GCA_964396775.1 uncultured Thermoflexus sp.
GGGGACAGGCACAGCCAAAGATGTGGGTAATGTTTAGCCACGGCGTGGAGAGGGGGCGGTGAGGCCCGCGTGAGCGGGTCGAGCGGGGGTGAGGCTTTTCGACACGCAACAAAAACGCCGCCTTCGGGCAGCGGCGTCCACTATCTGACATCTGTGCGAGCGAGACTACGGGCTAGAGCAAGTCGGGCTGCAAACCGGCGTTATCCTGCGCCGGGTCAATGACCGCTTCGTGGGGGACATCGCCGCTGCTGCCGTCAAGCCGGGCCTCGGCCTGGCTGGGTTCCAGCCACAGGGCAGAGACCGCCTGGCGATCCGTTCCGGCGCGGTGTTGCCCCGCCGGAGAATCGCCCTCAGCCAGGTCAGCGGCATCCTCTGGCTCAAGCGCCAGCAGGGGGCGACGAGGTGCTGCTGCATTCAAACCGGGCATCTCACCATCTGGAATAGGGCCGCCGGTTGTCTCCGCCTGAGGATATTCGGGGTCGCTCTGCTCGCCCGGAGCCGGCACATTGGGGAGCCGCGTCATGGTCCCCCCTCCTTACGCTGTTTCCCACCACCTACGCTGGCCCCATTGTGACCCGTTTGGCAGCTTCCCGCAATACATCTGGCCCAGTTTTTAGGAATTTTTTATTTATCGCCTGGCGCGCCGCGCACCAGCACCGGCACCCTGGCGCGCGCCTCCAGAACGCCCGCCCAATCCCCCGCATTGCGCACCACAAATCCGGCGACGCAACGCGCGCCGCTCGCGTCCTCATATTCGACGCGCAGCAGGTTGTCGCCGAAGGGATTCTCGTCCGGCCTGACTCCGCGCTCGGTGACCACCACACGGCGAATGCGGGCCAGCAGGATGGTGTGTGTCCGGTCGAACAGCAGCCGGTCCGGGGCCAGGTACAGCCAGCGCGCCGTTTCCATCCAGTCCGGCGGAAGCGCGCGCGGATCGGGCTGGCCGGCCACCCCAGGGCGCCAATTCTTCTCGCCTTCTGGCACCACGTACACGGCGGGCGCGGGGCCGAAGTCCTCATAAGCCTCGCCCACTACCTGCACGGGCAGCCCGGCCAGCGCGCCAAGCTGCGCCGCGAAAGCCTCCAACGGGCCTTCGATGAAGGCGGTGACGTGCCAGCCGTCCGCTTCCTCGCTGTGAACGACCAGTTCTGGCGTCTCGATGCGCCGGTTCCAGGCCGTCTTGACGCGCGTGCGCAGCCCGATCCAGCGCACCACCTCCAACGGCACGGCGCTGTCCAGCGCGTTCGTGCGGTGCCCGGCGAAGACCAGCCGCCCGCCGACGACCGCCAGCGTGCCAAAGGCGCGATACCCCGGCGGGCGCGCCAGCAGGTCGCCCCGGCTGATCGTGCCCAGCGGCCCGGCCTGCACCGTCTGCCCGGCGCGCGTCCACGCGGCGACGGTGCGCAGCACGTGCCTTCGCTGGGCCAGCAAATCCCAGGCCAGCGCCGCGCCAATGATCGCCAGCAAGAGCACCAGCAGTGCGATCTCCATGTGACCTGTCACCTGTCTTTCTTGCGAGGGCTACGATGGGGACGCCGCGAGCGGTCTGCCAGGCCCACCTCTCCCTCCTCGCGATAACGCTTTAGCCACTTGTAGCCTGTCTGCCGGCTGATACCGTAGTGCCGGCATAAGGCACTGATATTCGCCCCTTCCGCCAGCGCTCGCGTCACAAACTCCTTGCGCAGAGACCTGGTTGTGCTCACTTCCCAGGGCACCTTCGACCTCCTTCTGCTTAAGCCTATATGGGCATGAAACTGTACCTTATGTCCCCGAATGAGTGTTACCTGTCCGTACGGGCAACACAAGGGGGGAGAGGCTGTCCGGCGGCCAAGCCCCCGTCTCCAGCCCGGCTGTAGGGAGTGAGGCGTGTGCAGGCCTCACGCTTCCTTCCGCTTGCGCCCCTCGTGCACGGCCAGCGGTAGATCGGCCCGGCGCACGATGGCCTCTGCCCAGCGCCCGGCGTGATCCACCAGGAAGCCGACGGCCTGGTGCGCCCCGTCCGGAGCGGCGTATTCCACGCGCAGCAGTGCGCCCGCGCGCCGCCCTCCGCCCCCGTGATACACGTCCAGGCGAGCCATCGCCGCCAGCGGCATGGCCTCGCGCCACTCAAACAGTAGCCGGTCGGGAGCCAGGTAAAGCGCCCCTTCGCGTTCGGGCGTCCATTCGCCGTAGATGTCCTGAATCATGCGCGTGGCGCGCGCTGGGCCGAAGTCGTCTCGACCTTCGCCCGCGTCGTGCAGCGGGAGGGCGCACGCGCCGCTCAGCGCCCCGGCAAGCTCCGGGATGTCCCGACCGGAGAACGTGGCGACGCGCCACCCGTCCGGGCTGTCGTAGTGGACGGCCAGCGCCCGCGCCCGCCGACTTGCTGGCAGGGCAATCGTGACCAGGCTCAGGCGCTGCACCTGCTCCAGCGCGACTCGCATGTTGAAGGCGCTGCGGCCCTGCCCCTCGAAGGCCAGCGCATCCCCCGCAATACCCGCCGCGCCAGACACGCCGCGCCCATAGGTGCAGCGCGGGCGCAGCCCATGACACACCACCCCGACCGGACCATAACGCACGACCAGCCCGGTGCGCACCCAGGCCGTGCGCACGCGGATCACGTGCGCGCGCCGCCTGCGCCGCTGCCACCACCAGCCGCCCCCGCTCACCTCCAGCGCCTCCATCGCCCGCCCGATCCTCGTCGCTGCCCGGCATCGCCTGGCGGGCCACTGTGCCCCGATCTTACCCGCTTCTGCCGCGCGCGCCATGCGCCGGATGCGTGCAAGACCTGTCGTAGGGGCGTATTGCAATACGCCCCATGCACATCAAGTAAGGCTTCCGGGGGCGTGGGAGGGGCATTCTGCCCCCCCTGGCCCCCTCCGGCCAAGCCAGGGAGGGGGAAAACACCCCAACCAGCGATCAAAGTCCCCCTCT
>CAYNHD010000468.1:0-2909 GCA_964396775.1 uncultured Thermoflexus sp.
GCCCCGCGCGCGGGCAGCGACGCTCTCGCCCTGCACAAAGCCGTCGAAGAGCCGCGCGATCTGCCCCGGCGGGATGCCCACGCCCGTGTCGCTGACCTGGAAACGCAGGCGGCAGTGCGTCGCGGTGGTGCTCATCGGCTGCACGGCCACGTAGACATCGCCTTCGCGGGTGAACTTCACGGCGTTGTCCACCAGGTGCATCAGCACTTGCAGCAGCCGCGCCGGGTCGCCCACAACGCGCGCCGGGACGCTATCCTCCACGAAGGTGATCAGGTCAAGCTGCTTGTGCATCACCTGGAGCATGAACATGTCTTTGATCTCGGCCAGCAGGCCGCGCACGTCGAATGGGCTGGCGTCTAGCTCGACACGTCCCGCCTCCAGCCGCGAGAAATCGAGCACGTTGTCCAGCAGCTTGAGCAGGTTGACGGCGCTCTGGTAGGCGTCAGCGGCGAAGCCGCGCTGCTCGTCGGGCAGCGGCGATTCCAGCAGCAGCTCCAACATGCCCAGCACGCCGGTCATCGGCGCGCGAATCTCGTGGCTGATGTTGGACATGAAATGGCTTTTGAGATGGGCCAGGCGCAGGGCCTCGTCGCGGGCGCGCATGACTTCGCGCTCGGTCTGCTTGCGCTCCAGGATGCGCGCGTAGCTGTCGGTGACGGTGCGCAGCGTGGCGATCTGCTCCGGCTGCCAGAGACGCACGCCATCGGCGTCCTCCAGGCCGACGAAGCCTTCGATGCGCGTCTTGCCGTAGATGGGCAGGATGAGGACGCTGGCGACCCCCTGCGACAGGAAAAACGCCTGGATGTCGGCGGGTAGCTCGCTCACGTCCTGCGCGGCGATGATCCCCTGCCGGTGCAGCACCGGCGACCAGGAAGGCATGATGTCATCGAAGGGGATGTACTGGCGGCTGTGCAGCAGCGAGGCGACGCCCGGCGCGCACCATTCGTGGCTGTTGTCCATCACCCGCTCGTCGGCCCGGTAGCGGAAGACGTGGGCGCGCGACACGTCGAAGAATTCGCCGAGCAGCTTGAGCGCCTGGGTGATCGTCTGGTCGGGGTCGTCGCTGCGCAGGAAGCTGGCGGCGATGGAGCGGTTCAGTTGCTCGACGGACAGCAAATGCTGCTGGCGCTGGCGCGCGCGGACGCTTTCCGTGATGTCGCTGACGACGACAGTGAAGCCCACCAGCGCGATCTGCGGGCTGATCAGCGGCGAGACGCGCCCACTGTAATAGCGCCGCTGGCGGTCCACGACCAGGCTGTACTCGAACTGGTCGGTCTGCAGCGTGGCCACCACCCGATCCAGCGCGCGGGCCAGCGGGCCGGCGAGTTCCGGCGGCAGCACGTCGCGGAAGGGCTTGCCGACCAGGGCCTCCGCCGGGGTGATCGGCGTGTCGTGGGCGATGTCCGCCCCGGAATGATAGACCAGGATGCGCCCCTCCAGGTCTACAGACAGCACCTGGTCTTCCAGCGAGGCGATCAGCGAGCGAAGCTGCTCCTCGCTGCGGCGCAGAGCGTCTTCGGCGCGGGCGTGCTCGCTGATGTCGCGCACAAACCCCGTGAACAGACGCCGCTCGCCCAGCCACACCTCGACGACCGACACGTAGAGCGGGATGGCGTGCCCATCCTTGTGCTGGCCGACCATCTCGCGCCCGCGACCGATGACCTTCTTGTGGCCGGTCTGCAGGTACTCGGCCACGTAGCCGTCGTGCTGGCTGCGGTGCGGCTCTGGCATGAGCACGCCGACGCTGCGGCCCACCACCTCGTCCGGGCGGTAGCCGAAGATGCGCGCCGCCGCGTGGTTGAACGACTCGATGAGGCCGCGCTCGTCAATGGTGACGATGCCCTCGGCAGCCGTCTCCACAATGGCTTGCAGCCGGGCCTCGTTGTCGCGCAGCGCAGCCTCGGCCAGCTTCTGCTCGGTGATGTCGAACAGCGAGATGACCACCGCATAGGGATCGTCCTCGCCAGGCATGAAGACCGGCTCGGTGTTGACCGAGACCCACGTCAGCGAGTCGTCTGGCCTCACAATGCCCATGATCACGTTGGACTGCGGCTGCCCGCTGCGCAGGGTGAGCATGGCAAGCTGGGTGTGGCCCGGCGAGGGCGAGCCGTCTTCGCGGATGGTGCGCCAGCGGGAGTCAATGGGCGCGCGGGCCATCATCTGGTCGAGCGTGAGGCCGAGGATGCGCTCGGCGCTGGCGTTGCTGGCGCGGATGACGCCCTCGCGGTCTTGCAGGATGACCCCTTCCGACAGGGCGGCGACGACCGTGCGATAGCGGGCTTCGCTCTCACGCAGCGCGCGCGCCGTCTGCTTGTGCGCGGTGATGTCGGCGCAGTAGATAGTGGCCCGCTCGCCGTCGCCAGCGGGCACGAACTTGCAGGCGTAGGTGCGCACCCCGGCGTGCCACTCAACCTCGACCACCTGCCCGCTTTCGAAGGCTTTGCCGAGCACGGGCAGCCACTCGTCGGGTACGGTGACGGTGTAGCCCTGCCCGGCCAGGACTGCGCGCGCCGCCTGGTTGCGATAGATCACCTGTCCCTCCCGGCTGGCGCTCAGCACGGGGTTGGGGTTTTCGTCGGTGAGCATATCGGGCAGAATGCTTCGTTCTCCAGCGGTCATGGTACATCCTGGACGGCCAGCAGTCGCGGTCTGGGGGTGAGGAACCAGCGCAAGGCCGGGCCTCGCGCGCTGTCGTGCCTGGCTGAGGACTCTATGTTACCAGTTTCCGGGGTGCGGCGCGAACTTGGGGCGCGCGCCAGATGTGGGCACGGGTGAGGTTCCGTAGGGGCGTATTGCAATACGCCCCTACACGGGCAGACTTCCGAAGTCTTCGAAGACTTCGGAAGTCTAGTGCGGCAGAATGCCCCTCCCCCTGGCCCCCTCCCCGGCCAAGCCAGGGAGGGGGAAAA
>CAYNHD010000469.1:0-2876 GCA_964396775.1 uncultured Thermoflexus sp.
GCGGGGGAAGGGCCGGGGATGGGGGTAAAGATACCTCTCAAACGGCCTCTGAAATACACCGGCGCACTGTGGCTTGTCATTCCACTTCAGATGTGGATAATATAAATACAATGTGACAAAAGATTCGAATCACGGTTGCAGCAAGGAACTCGAACGCACGGCAGTGAGTCCATCCTCGAATGGATGTTGACGGCAAGCAATCATTGCGCGGGGGCACCCGCGAGTAAATCAGCCGACCCGAACGCCCGGATGTGCCCGCGCAGGTGCGCACGGCAAGCTACACCCCACACAGGCACGGGCGCTAACCGACGGCACGCAGTCCTCTGGAGATTTGCTGGCGAGGATGCCTGCCAACTGGATGTGAGAGCCGGGCGGGAACACAGCGACAGCGTGTGCTGAATGATGATGAGTTTGTCTGACCTCCTGGCGAGGACGACAACCGATCGCGATCAGCGGGCAAGCGGTCCATACCGGCCCGACCGCCCGTAAGATCGATCACCCATTCGAGATGGCCGTGACTCCTGCGGGCGCACCCTGCAGGGCTGTCGCGCGAGTTCCGCGATCAACGCGACTGGCAGCCGTGGTGACTGTGCTACGGCTGTTTTTTGTTGTGGGGATGCCGACGGTGGAGCGCACGATCACGGGGCTGGAAGTCCAGAAGCGCAACCAGGAGCGCGTCAGCGTTTACCTGGACGGCGAGTTCGCTTTTGGGCTGCCGGCCATCGAAGCGGCGCGCCTCCGCCAGGGCCAGGTGCTTTCGGAGGCTGAGATCGCGGCGCTGCGCGCGCTGGACGACGTGACGCGCGCGGTGGATCACGCCGCCCGCCTGCTGGCCCGCCGCCCCTACAGTCGCGCTGAAATCCGCCGTAGCCTGGCCGCCAAAGGGGTCGCGCCCGCCACCATTGAGCAGGCGCTGGCCAGGTTGGAAAGCCTGGGCTACGTGGACGACCGTGCCTTCGCCCAGTTTTGGGTCGAGAACCGCGAGCGCTTTCGCCCGCGCAGCCCGCAGGCGCTGCGCTACGAGCTACGCCAGAAGGGGTTGGCTGCGGACATCATCGAGGCCGCGTTGAGCGCGCTGGATGCGCGCGACTCGGCGGTGCGCGCGGCCCAGGAACCGCTGCGCCGGCTGCGCGGCCAGACGCGGGCTGAGGTGGAGAGCAGGCTGGGCGCCTTTCTGGCCCGGCGCGGGTTCAGCTACGACATCGCCCGCGAGGCCGTTGCAACGATTCTGGCCCACCTGGACGAGGAACAGCCGGAGTTTTTTGCACCTGACGAGCCAATGAACGACTACAACGACTACGAGGAGTAAGCCCCATGGAAATCGTGTTAGCCCTGCTTGGGCTGGCGATTGGGGTTGGGCTAGGCACAGGCGCGCTGCTTGTCTACCAGCGTTCGCAAGGGATGAGCAAGAAGCGCCAGGCAGAGGACGAAGCAAATCGCATCCTCAGCGACGCGCAGGATCAGGCGAAGCAGATCATCATAGACGCCAGAGATGAGGCGCTGCGCATCCAGCGAGAAGCCGAAGACAATGCCAAGAGACGCCGTGCCGAGCTTGACCGCGAGAGCGACCGCCTCCAGAAGCGCCGCGAAGACCTCGACGCGCGCTACGAACGGCTGGAATTGCGCGAGCAAACGCTCAACAAACGCCAGAGCAAACTCGACAAACAACAGAACGAAATCACGCAAATGCTGGAGGAGCAGAAGGCGGAGCTAGAGCGTGTCGCCGAGATGACGCGCGACGAGGCCCGCCAGGAATTGCTGCGCCTCGTCGAAGAAGATGCCCGCCAGGACATGGCGCGCCGCATCCGCGAGGTGGAGGCCGAGACCAAGCTCGAAGCCGACACCCGCGCGCGCGACATCATCGCCCTGGCCATCCAGCGCATCGCCTCCGAGCACGTCAACGAGATCGCTGTGAGCGTGGTACCCCTCCCCTCCGACGAGATGAAAGGGCGTATCATCGGGCGCAACGGGCGCAACATCCGCTCGTTCGAGCAGGCGACCGGCGTGGACGTGGTGGTGGACGACACACCCGAAGCCGTCACGATCTCCAGCTTCGACCCGATCCGCCGCGAAGTGGCCCGCCGCTCGATGGAAAAGCTGGTGCTGGATGGGCGCATTCACCCGGCGCGCATCGAGAAGCTGGTCTCCGACGCGCGCAAGGAAGTGGATCGCATCGTGCGCGAAGAAGGCGAGCGCGCCGCTTACGAGGCGGGCGTGCCCGGCCTGCACAACGAGATCATCAAGCTGCTGGGTCGCCTCAAGTTCCGCACCAGCTACGGGCAGAACCAGCACGCTCACTCGATTGAGACGGCGCACATCGCTGGCATGATCGCCGCCGAACTGGGCGCAGATGTGGCCATCGCCAAAGCAGGCGGGCTGCTGCACGACATCGGCAAGGCCGTAGATCACGAGATCGAAGGCACGCACGCGCAGATCGGCGCGGATTTCGCCAGGCGCTTCGGGCTGCCGCCGAAAGTCGTCAACTGTATCGCTGCGCACCATCACGAAGTTGAGCAGGAGTGTGTCGAGGCGATGATCGTCGAGGCCGCCGACGCCATCTCCGGCGCACGACCGGGTGCTCGCCGCGAAAGCCTGGACACCTACATCCGCCGCGTCAAGGCGCTCGAAGACATCGCCCGCGAGTTCCCCGGTGTGGAGCAGAGTTACGCGCTGCAAGCCGGGCGCGAAGTGCGCATCATGGTCAAGCCGGAGGAGATTGACGACCTGGCTGCCACGCGGCTGGCGCGCGACATCTCCAGGCGCATCGAAGAGACGATGCAGTACCCTGGCCAGATCAAGGTGACGATCATCCGCGAGACACGTGCTGTTGACTACGCGAAATAATCTCCGGCGGGCAACCGCTTGAGACTACGAAC
>CAYNHD010000470.1:0-2872 GCA_964396775.1 uncultured Thermoflexus sp.
GGCGAGCGGTGGGAAGGGGTGAGGGGGTTGTAGCGTTCGCTGCTGGGTGGGGGGGAGCGAGGGAAACGCAAAAACGGGGAAACGCAAGAACGCGGAAGACAGGGACGTGGGGACGCAGGGACGGAGGGACGAAGTGATCCACCTGCGGCGACCGCAACCCCAGAGACAGCGCACGCGGACCGGCGTGAGGATAGCCCGGCCTTTTAAGGCCGGGTTCGCCGCACAACACCCCCAATCTTCTTTCCGTCCCGCAGGGACAGGATGAGTCTCTCGTTTTGGGTTCAGGCCCGTTCACGGGCCTTGCCCGCCGCGACGGGTCTGTGGGCCGGTCCTTCAAGGGCCGGCTGACGTGCCCACGCACACCACCCTTCTGTCCCTCACCACCGCAGGCCGGCACGAGGATAGACCGGCCTTTCAAGGCCGGCTTGGCTTGGCCCACCCACGTTCCAGTCCCGCAAGGGACGACTGAACGCAGCGGAGATAATGCACGGGGCCATCCCGTGTGGTGGGTCGGCGTGGAGCGTGGGTCGGCTGCGGCAGGTGCGTAAGGGGAAGCACTTCGTTGGCGGGCGGGGCGGAGCTTGGGGTTTTGGGCGGGCGGGGGCTTGTGCTACACTTCGGGGGAGGGGTTTGGGCTTGGGCGGAGGGGGATGGGCGGCTCGGAGCATTTCGGACAGATGACGTGACGAACGAAACAAGACAGAATCACACCCGTCGGTCGTTGGGTGAGGGCTATTTCCTGAACGCGCGCGTTCTGTACGGCGTTGCTGTGGCTGCGTGTCGGCGAGCCCGAGCACCCGAAGTGAGCGTCATGTCGCTCTGTAGCGAATCGATGACCGCGATAGTGTTCTCTGCTGCGGCGACCGAGGCCTTCATCAACCAGATTGCAGTCCATGAGCGGTTTGGCTCCCTCATAGGAGATGCCAAAGTTTCGATGGTCGCGAAGCTTCTAGAGATCGTGGCTGCAGATGCGTCTCCGATGACCAAGTGTGACATCATGAGCGTGGCGCTTACTGGACAGCGATGCGAGAAGGGAAAGCTGCCCCTGCAGGACTTCACAGCTCTGATTTCCCTCAGAAACTGGATATTGCACATGAAGCCCGAGCCCCTTGACGCAGCCGGCGTGTTGCGTCAGCTCGAAAGCCGAGACGTGCTGAGGGCGAAATCTGACGCATCCGCGGAGAGCCAGATTGTCCGCATGGGCACTTCTGCCGTCGCCCAGTGGGCGTGTGACACTGCAGTTGATACAACTCAAACGATCGGCAGTTGGTTCAAGGCGACGAACGATCTCCAGTCCAGCGTGTACCCAATGATGTTCCAGGGTTTGGAACCAGCGGTGGAGTCCGACGCGATAGACGAAGGCTGAAACAAGGGCGAACCGGGCAAGAGGCACAGTCCAGCGCAGACAAGACGGGGCACCGCTGACAGCGGCCTCGGCGGGGGCCTGTCAATCCTTGACGTGGGCAGCCCGTCGGCCACGTGGCAAAATAACGCTGCCGACACATCGCGGCTCAGGGAAGCGTCGTAAGGCGCTGACGGATCGCCAGTGATCCCGGGTTATGAGTGTTGTGGGGTGCATTGCGTGCCATCGGTGGCCTCGCAAACGGCAATTCAAGGTTTGCGAATGGCTTCGGTCAAAGCCTTTGCCATGCGATCCAGTGAATCGAGCGCGGCTTCAACGAACGCATTCGTGACCAAGAAGAGCCATGGCTGACCATCCACCAGACACTCGGCAAACCAAGGAACGCGGTGTGGCGGGTCCGTTACGTGCGTGGGTCGTGACTGACTGCTCCAGCGGATCGGGTTCGCTTTGCTCTTATAGGCGCTCAGCTTTTCCGGCGACCATTCGTATCCCTCGTGAAGAGCGCAGTTGCGATACACCCAAAGCGCTTCGATCACATCATCGCTTCGCGGGTCGATGACATGGTTCAGTCCGAGAGTCTCGAGGAGTTGCCGATAGCCGAGGCGAATGTTCTTGGTTTTCTTCTTCTTTCCGTTCGGCGTGGCCACAAGAAGCGGGTCCCAGAAGTATCGCGGAGCAAGCAGGGCTTTGCGTGACGAATCGGGTAGAGGGCGGTTGTCCCACCTCTTGCGCAGTTCCTCCGCAGATCTTCGGAAGAACGTCTCGAACATAGGCGAGAGGGCGCCAACGGCGGCTTGGCTGATCGCGACATCGGCGAAGGTGCCATTGAAGGCGGCGTCGGCGCACAAGTCGGCACTGTGCTCAGAGGGCGCGGTCCGGTCGTGGAGGGGGGCTTCGACTTCGCGCCGCCACGTGTACAGCGCACCAAGCATTTGACGCAGCGTCGTCACATGTTCGGCCATGTCGAAACACCCAAGTCGGGTGCCATGGAGTGTGTCGCAGAAGGCGAACTCGTCAGGTGACGACGGAAGTCGCAAGTCATCGGGTTTTGACATGGCAGGGCACTCGCATGCCGTCGGGAACGATCAGAATGGGCCGCATAGCACATAGTATACATGTCGACGACGGGTGGACAGTGGAAATCGGGGAACACCATACCCATTCTCTTGCGTTTGGGGGGCAAACGGGACATCCGTGGGCTGGCGAAAGCTGGCTGATGGGGGGATTGTTGAGGGAGGGAAAAGGAGGGGCCGGCCACCCTTATCTGAGAATGGCGGCAATGGCCGGTCGGCTGAAGCCGACCACAGGATCAGAGCACAGAACCCCGTTGAAACGGAGTGCCGGGCAGAAGGGGGGTGTGTGTGGGGCGGTCAACCGGCCGTAAACGGCCGGCCTATGAGCCCGCCTGCGGCGGGGAAGGTCCGTGAACGGGCCTGTGGCCGGAGAGTGAGATTCAGCCGGTCCCTACAGGACCGGGGGGTGGGGTGGGGCGGAATGGACCCGCGGTTG
>CAYNHD010000471.1:0-2870 GCA_964396775.1 uncultured Thermoflexus sp.
CGGCGATGATCTTGCCGGGGTGCAGCGTTTTGCGCTCGTTGGTGATCACCCCCGCCTCAACCAGGTCTACCACCCCGTCCGAGAACAGTTCGGTGTGGACGCCCAGGTGCTTGTGATTGTAGAGCTTGCGCAATACCGCGTCCGGGATGCCGCCGATGCCCATCTGCAGCGTCGCCCCGTCGGGGATGATCGCCGCTAGATGGTTGGCGATGGCTTCCTGCTCTGGCGAAGAGATGGCCATCTGCACTTCGGGCAAGGGGTAGTCCACCTCCACCACGTAATCAATCTTGCCCACGTGAATGAAGCTGTCGCCGAGGGTGCGCGGCATGTGCGGGTTGACCTCGGCGATGACGAACTTGGCGCTCTCGGCGGCGGTCTTGGTCACGCCGACCTCGGTGCCATACGAGCAGTAGCCGTAGCGGTCGGGCGGCGACACCTGGATCAGGGCCACGTCAAGGGGCAGCCGCCCGGTCTTGAACAGCCGGGGAATCTCCGACAGGAAGACGGGCGTGAAGTCCGCGCGCCCGGCGTTCACCGCCTCGCGGATGCTGGGGCTGATGAACAGCGAGTTGACGCGCAGGTGCGGGGCGAACTCCGGCCTCACGTAGTCGGCCTTGACGATGACCAGCACCTGGATCAGGGTCAGGTCGCTCAATTCGAGCGCGCGCTGGTTCAGCGCCTCCATCAACCGCTGCGGCACCGAGGCGTTGCCGGTGACGAAGATGCGGTAGCCGGAGCGCAAGACGCCGAGTGCTTCTTCGGCGCTCACTTTCTTCGGTTCGTACTGGCTCAGCCAATCCATAGGCAGGCGTCTCCGCTAGGGTGCCGGGACGGGCACGGCCTTCGCCTGCACGTCTTGGATCGCGCCGCTCAGACGGCGGATGCCCTCGATGATCGCGTCCTCCGGCATACACGAGAAGTTGAGGCGCGCGGTCGGCGGGGGGTTGGGCGTGGTGAAGAAGGCGTCTCCGGGCACGAAGGCCACGTCGCGGCGCACTGCTTCCTCGAACAGCGTGCGCACGTCCGTGCCGGGCGGCAGGTGCATCCACAAGAACAGCCCACCCTCTGGCTGCGTCCAGCGCACTTCGGACGGCATGTAACGGTCGAGCGCAGCCAGCATTGTGTCGCGGCGCTGGCGGTAGACCTGGCGCAGCCTGCGCACGTGCTCGTCAATGAAGCCGTCTTTGGCGACTTCGTAGATGACCATCTGGGTGAAGGTGCTGGTGTGCAGGTCAGCGCCCTGCTTAAGCTGCACCAGCTTGTTGATGACTGGCGGCGAGGCGACGATCCACGCCGTGCGCAGGCCGGGGGCCAGCGTCTTGGAAAAGGTCGAGACGTAGATGACGTTGCCGGTGTAGGCCTTGCCGTTGTTGCCGGACTGCTCGGCGTCCTCCACGACCAGCGGCTTGAGGTGCTCCCCCTCGAAGCGAAGCTGCCCGTAGGGGTCGTCTTCGACGATGGGCACGCCCTGCTGGTGGGCCAGGGCGATCAGCCGCTCGCGCCGCCCGGCACTGAGCGTCACCCCGGCGGGGTTCTGGAAGTTGGGCAGGATGTACATGAACTTCGGCCCGTGCCGCAGCGCCGCCGGAAGCTCGTCCACGCAGATGCCGTGATCGTCGGTGGGCACGCCCACGTACTCGGCCTGGTAGGTGGCGAAGGCTTGCAGCGCGCCCAGATACGTCGGCTGCTCGACCAGCACGTGATCGCCGGGGTTGATCAGCAGCGCGCCGATGAGCGACAGCGCCTGCTGCGAGCCGGTCGTGATCAGCACGTTCTCCACTTCGACGCAGATGTTGTAGCGCGACAGCCGCTCGGCGATCATTTCGCGCAGGGGCAGGTAACCTTCGGTGGGACTGTATTGCAGGGCGTAATGGGCCTGGGTTGCCAGCACGCGCTGGCAGGCTTCTTGAAAACGGTCAACTGGGAAGTATTCGGCGGCAGGAAGCCCACCCGCGAACGAGATGACTTCCGGGCGCTGCGTCAGCTTGAGCAGCTCGCGGATGAGCGAGCTGGTCATGCGTTGGGTGCGCAGCGCAAAACGCGATTCCCATAAGGTTTCCATGTAATTTTGTCCTTACTCTCCTTTTCTAAGCTATTAAGGTGGCAAGGGGGGCCAACCGCGCACGCGCCCCCCTCACCCTCACTATAGGCCGGTGCGGGGCAGGTGCCAAGTGGCGTCTGCCATGCCCGCGAACGCGATGTGTCACTTGGCAGCGCCACTGGCGGAGACGCGCAGGGGGCGGCGGACGCCCTTGTTTGGTGGTTGGTTGTTGGTGGTTGGTAACGAGTGGTCAGTGATCAGTTGTCGGTGATCAGTTGTCTGTAGAGGCGGGTTCGATGCACTTTAGGAAACAATCCAGGATACCTTGCCGCTCGGTGGCGCAGGTGGCTGGTGGCGTGCCCTCGTCGGGGCGTATGGCAATACACGCCGACGGACTCCCGCCGATCAAAGTGTTCTCGTAGGGGAGGGTTTAGAAACCCGCCCCTACAAACGCAGGCGCTCCGCAGCCAGACTTGCGAAGTCTTCGAAGACTTCGTAAGTCTATTCCAGGGCGGATAGCGAATCCGCGCCGCCTAGTCGATCTTCTCCACGTCCCACACGCCGGTGCGCAGGAAGTGGTCAATCGAGCGCGCCGCTTTGCGCCCATGCCCCATCGCCAGGATGACCGTCGCTGCGCCAATGGCGATGTCCCCGCCGGCGAACACGCCGCGCCTGGAGGTGCGCATCGTCTCCAGGTTGGTCTTGACCGTGCCGTGCCGCGCGTCCACTTCCAGCCCGGCGGTCGTCTTGGGCACCAGCGGGTTCGGGCCGTTGCCGATGGCGACGACGACCGTATCCACATCAATGGTGAACTGCGAGCCTTCGACCG
>CAYNHD010000472.1:0-2854 GCA_964396775.1 uncultured Thermoflexus sp.
GCTGATGCGCGGCTGGATTAGCTCGAAGGCGCGCACCTGGTCGCGGCTCGACATGTAGGAGAGGAAGGCCCACGCTTCCTTCGGGTGCGGGGTGTTGGGGTTGATCAGCCAGCCGGTGCCGCCGGAGATGGTGACGAAGTCCTGGCCGCGGTAGCCCGCGCCCGGCTCCTTAGCCGGCATCATCGCCCAGCCGACTACCTCATTGCGGTTCTCGACGGCGGTCTCCGACCCCGGCGCGATCACCGAGCGCCAGAACCAGTCGCCTTCGACCAGCATACCCACCTGCCCGTCGCGGAAGGCGACGAACGAGCGGTTGCGCCCATCTTGCAGAAGCTGCATACGGGCGTCGCCCAGGCCCTCGTCCACGTAGACGGTCTTGTAGAAGTTGAGCGTGTCGAGGATGCCCGGACTCTTGACGATCCACTTGCCGTCGTCAAAGTCGTACAGGTGATGGCCCGCGCCCAGCAGCACCATGAAGTAGCCCTGCATGGTCGTGGCCTCGCCCATCGCCGTGCCCGCGTTGATCTGCAGCGGAATCTCGATTCCGGCTTCCTTCAGCGTGCGGGCCGTGTCGAGCAACTCTGCCCAGCTTGTCGGCTGCCAGGGCAGCGCGATGCCAGCCTGCTCGAAGAGGTCCTTGCGGTAGAAGATCTGGCGGACATCGGTGCCGGAGGGGATGCCATAACGCTGGCCCTGGTAGGACAGGATGGCCTGGATGCCCTCTGAGATGTGGCCCCAGCCTTCCCAGTCATTGACTTCCGGGCCAACTACTTCCGCCAGCGGCTTGAGCAGCCCGGCCCCGACGAACTCTGGCACCCAGAAGCCGTCGAAGGCCATGATGTCGTAGCCGCTGCCGACGCTCAGATCGAGCGCGTACTGCTCCTTGAGCTGCTCGTCGCCGCCGCCGAACTCGACAAACTCGACATCAACCGGCGTGCCCTGGGCGGCCATCATCTCCTCGAAGGTGGGGATGGCGAACGTGGTCAGCCACACGGCCAGGTTATTGTTCACCCCGCCCACGACGGCGCGGGCCGTGATCGTGACCTTGACCGGCTCCTGGGCCTGGGCAGGGCTGGCGCTGAGCGCGCCCACCAACGCCATGACCAGGCTGGTCACCAGCATAAGGGTAAGGAACTTGGAACGTGACATTGGGTGAGTACCTCCATAACCACTAAGTTCGAACGGCTAGCTGACCGCTGTGGCAGCCGACGCAGACGCCCACCCCGACGAGGTGGCAGGTGCGCCCCTCACCGGGTGTTGGTCGCGCCGTCTCACGGTCTCATACGGCGTTATGACGGGGTAGCCTTAAGTCGAAGAATCGAATATGCTTTTGAGGGTCACCTCCTTCCGGGGGGCGGGGCTGTGGAGGCACGGATCACCAGACGGGTTGGCAGCAATGTCCACACGTCGTTTGCTGGCTCTCCCTCAACCATCGTCAGCAAACGCCGTGCCGCCTCAGCCCCCATCTTGAACGGGTCTTGAGCGACCGTCGTTAGCGGTGGCGCGAAATGCTCGACCAGGCTGAGATTGTCGAAGCCGACCACCGATAGGTCGTGCGGGACGCGCAGCCCCGCCTGGCCCGCCGCAATGACGGTCAGCAGGGCCATCAGATCGTTCATGGCGAAGATCGCCGTCGGGCGGCCAGGGCGCGCCAGCGCCGCCGCCAGGTCGCTGATTTCGCTGGCGTAGGCTTCGGCCACCGAGTAGCGCACCGCATCCACCCTGATCTCCTCGCGCGGGCCGATCAACAGCGGCGGCAACGGCTCCAGGCCCGCGCCGCGCATCGCCTCCTGATAGGCACGAAAACGCTCGGCGATGGGCCACAAGTCCAGCAGCGGGCTGGCCAGAAAAGCGACCTCGCGATGCCCCAGCGCCAGCAGGTGATGGGTGGCCTCCATCCCCCCCAGGTAGTTGTGGCTGGTCACGCAAGGCAGCGCCAGCCCCGGCAGCGGGCGGTCGAGCAGCACAATCGGCAGACGGCATTGGGCCGTCAGGATGTAGCGCCCGTTGGTGACAGAGGTCATCGCCGGCCAGATCAGCAGCCCGGCCACGCTGTCGTCGCACATTTCGCGCAGCAGACGGTTCTCCTCGCCCACATCGCGCTCAGTGCAGGCGAAGAGTACGCCGTACCCCTGCGAGCGCAAGACGTTCTCCGCGCCGGCCAGCAGTTGGCTGTCAAACGCGCTGTGAAAGCCGGGCACCAGAAACCCGACAATCTTGCGCCTGGGCAGGGTCGGCTGGATGTCGGAGACATAGGTCCCCTTGCCCGCCACGCGGTAGAGCAACCCCTCCTCCAGAGCGGATTCCCAGGCCCGGCGGATGGTCGCGCGGCTGATGCCCAGTTGGGCCACCAGCTCCAGCTCGCCGGGCAACTGGTCGTGCGGCTTGAGTTCATCTGTCAGGATGGCATGGCGCAGCTCGTTGAGAAGCTGCCGGTGCAGGGGCAGGGAACTGTGGCGGGAAAGAGTAAACGATTTCATGCGTACATGTACGGACTTGTATTATCGGTGTCTTCATCATATGACAGGCCGAGCGGCGAGTCAAGCAAGTGGAATACAGAACAAGACTTCTGAAGTCTCGCCGACTTCGGAAGTCTGGATGCGGGTCGGGTACAGACACGGGCGGCTGGTGACGTGTTCCCGCAGGAGCGTATTGATGCAGATTAACGCATTAGCGCGGATACCACGCGCGGAACGTAGGGGCGCTGCTCTGCTGCGCCCTTGTAGGGGCGGGTTTCAAAACCCGCCCCTATAGAAACGCTTTGATCGGCGGGGGTCCGTAGGGGCGTATGGCCATACGCCCAATGTATGTCAAGCGAAGGCTTCCGGGTGCATGGTATGGGCAGAATACCCCT
>CAYNHD010000473.1:0-2852 GCA_964396775.1 uncultured Thermoflexus sp.
CCCTGCTTGCGGGGAAAGGGGCCGGGGGATAGGGGTTGAAAAGTGCATAGCACGCTCTAGGTCTCATTTCCTATAGGTAGAGAACGAACGCGCACCCGCGTTTCTTCAATCACCACGATACTGCCCCGTTCGAGGTCTCGCACAATGCCTGGCAGGTTGGCCAACAAGACAGCAACTTGCGCTTCAGCTTGGCGCAGCATCGGCCATCGCAGCAAAATCACCGAGGGGAGAGTGGATTGGCGCTGCGCCACAATACGACTGAAGTCCGTATCCGCTGAGACGATCACTCGTTCCTCAACAGCAGCGCGCTCGAAAACGATCGGGTCTTTGGCGGCCTGTAGCGCATAGTCACGGACGTGCACTGCGTCATATCCCGCAGCACGCAACCCTTGAGCTACACGGGGCGAAAGCTGGTTGTCAACCAAGAACTTCATGCTACTGAAGCCATCTGTGGGAGTTGGCGCTCACGCACAGCAGCGGCTGCGTAACGCAGTGACTCACGGATGTCCTCGCGTTCCAGATCGGGGAAGTCGCGCAGAATCTCGTCTTCGCTCATTCCCGAAGCTACCATGTCAACCACTGTGGCTACCGGAATCCGCAGTCCCCGGATGCACGGCAGACCATCCATTTGTTCAGGATCAACGGTGATGCGTGGAAAGGTCATCATGGGAATTCCTCCTATGTCTCCATTCTACCCGGATTCTGTTGTCGGGGAATGCCCTAAACAAGAACTGCTGAGAATATGGCAGGTCACGCCCTGAGCAGCAGCCGGATTTTGGAGCAAAGCCTCACCGCAGAGGCGCGGAGCGCGTGGAGCAAAGCAAAGAAGCCTCATGGTTCTTCTTTGCGTCCTCTGCGGTTCTGCGGTTCAAGCATTTGACTCCCATCGCAAAATGGCCCTCGCGTAACCTGCTTCTTGCTTGGCCTTTGCTCCGTCCGGTATAATTGGGGCGTACTGTGGAGTTAGAAACCCCAACCGTTCAAGATCACCCATTCGACCTGGCAATCAACACGCATAGCACATGACTGGGGAGACATTCGAGGATGTCTGGTCATAGTAAGTGGTCAACCATCAAGCGCAAGAAAGGCGCTGAAGACGCCAAGCGAGGCAAGGTCTTCACCAAGATCGCGCGCGAAATTGTGATGGCGGCACGCAAGGGCGGCCCCGACCCTGAGTCCAACGCCGCCCTGCGCCTGGCGATGGACAAGGCGCGCGCGGCGAACATGCCCAAAGAGAACGTGGAGCGCGCCATCCATCGCGGCGCAGGCATCGGCGACGACGCCGTTGAGATGGAAGAGATCGTCTACGAAGGCTACGGCCCGCACGGTGTCGCCCTGGTCATCAGCGTGGTCACCGACAACCGCAACCGTACCCTGTCCGATCTCAAGTACATTCTCAGCCGCAACAACGGCAACCTGGCCAGCGCCGGTGCGGTGACCTGGCAGTTCACGCAGAAGGGTTATGTGGAGGTCGCCGCCGAGGGTGCCGACTTTGAGGAAGTTTTCCTCATTGCCGCCGACGCGGGCGCAGACGACGTGCAGCAGGAAGAAGACATCTTCGCCGTGTACACCCCGCGCGAGGAACTGGCTGCTGTCGCCAACGCTCTCGAAGAGGCCGGCTACACTGTCGAGGAGCGCGAGTTGATCTGGATGCCTCAGAACGAAGTCGAGGTGAGCACCGAAGAGGCGCTCCAGATCATGGGTCTCATCGAGAAACTGGAAGACCTGGACGACGTGCAGCGCGTCGCGTCGAACCTGAGCCTCACCGACGAAGTGGCTGCCGCCCTGAGCGCCGCCTAGCCCGGCGACTCGCGTCCGCTGCGCACCCTGTCAGGCCGCGCACCAGAGGCGGTGGGCGGCCTCATTGTGAGTTAGGAACCCTGCCATGCTTGTCCTGGGCATTGACCCTGGCACAGCAACGACCGGCTACGGCCTTGTGCGCGAAAGCCCGGACGGCGACCTGACCGCCGTCGCGTTCGGCGTCATCACCACGCCCGCGCGCACGCCCATGCCCGACCGTCTGCTCCAGCTTCACACGGAGATCACGGCCCTCATCACCCGGTACCAGCCCGACGCCGCCGCCATCGAGGCGCTGTACTTCGGCAAGAATGTCACCACAGCCATCACCGTCGCCCAGGGGCGCGGTGTGATCCTGCTGGCGCTGGCCCAGGCGGGCCTGCCGGTGCGCGAGTACAAGCCGGCGGAGGTCAAGCAGGCCATCGCTGGCTATGGCAACGCGGACAAGGGGCAGATGCAGGAGATGATCCGCCAGCTTCTGGGCCTGGACGACCTGCCGCGCCCGGACGACGCAGCCGACGGGCTGGGCGTGGCCATCACCGACCTGAACGCCAGCCGCTTCGAGCGCCTGTCCGCTGGTACCCAGGAGAGGGAGCACAGCGATGATTGACCTCATCAGCGGGCAAGTCACCGCCATCACCAAGCAGTACGTGGTCGTCCTGGTCGGCGGCGTGGGGCTGCGCGTGCACGTCCCCGCCTCCGTGCGCGACCTGGTGGATGGCCCTGGGCACATGGTCACGCTGCACACCCACCTGCACGTGCGCGAAGACGGCCTGATCCTCTACGGCTTCGCCGAGCAGGAGGAACGCGCCCTGTTCGAGACGCTGATCACCATCAGCGGCGTGGGGCCGCGCATTGCCCTGGCGCTGCTCAGCACGCTGACCGTCGAGCACATTCACAACGCCGTCGCCCGCGAAGAGCCGGACGTGCTGACCCGCGTGCCAGGTATCGGTAAGAAGCTGGCGCAGAAGCTCGTCTTTGAGCTAAAGGATAAGCTAATCCTGGAGCCGTCGCTGGGCATCGCTGCGCTGAGCGACATAGACACCGACGTGATC
>CAYNHD010000474.1:0-2830 GCA_964396775.1 uncultured Thermoflexus sp.
GGCCCGCCGCTTTTCTCCCTTCCCCCCTTGTGGGGGAAGGGCCGGGGATGGGGGGGCAGGCAACAACCAAAGATGTGGGTAATGTATAGGCAACGGCATTGAAGCGAACGGTGATGAACGATGCTTCCTAGACGACTGGAACTGCACAACTTCCTGGCCTATCGCCAGCCCGACCCGATCAGCTTCGAGGGGGTGCACCTGGCCTGCCTGTCCGGGCCGAACGGCGCGGGCAAGTCGTCGCTGCTGGACGCGATCACCTGGGCGTTGTGGGGCAAGGCCCGCGTGCGCTCCGACGACGACCTGATCCACCAGGGCCAGAGCGAGATGTTTGTCCAACTGGACTTCGCCCAGGGCGACAACCTCTACCGCGTGGTGCGCCGTCGCCAGAAACCCAAGAAGGCAGGGGCCGCCGGGCGCAGCACGCTCGACCTGTTCGCCTGGGACGATGGTCTGAACCAGTGGGCGGCCATCACGGCCCCCTCGGTCAACGAGACGACCCGGCGCATCACCGAACTGCTGCGCCTGGAATACGAGACCTTCGTCCATTCGGCCTTCCTGCAGCAGGGCCGCGCCGACGCCTTCACCGTCGCCGCGCCTGGCGAGCGCAAGCGCCTGCTCTCCGACATCCTGGGCCTCGACCAGTGGGAGCGGTACGAGGAGCGGGCCAAAGAACGGCTGCGCGCGATCAAGCACAACCTCGACCTTTTCACCATGCAGATTGACGAGATCGCCCGCCAGGAACTGGAGGAGCCAGGCTTGCGGCGCGACCTGGAACTGCGTGAAGGAGATTTCGCTGAGGCGGAGAAACGCCGCGTTGAGGCGGAGGCGCGCTATGCCGAGGTCGCCGGGGCCGAAGAGCAGATGGACGCGGCCAAAGCGCGCCTGACTGCGGCGGAGCACCGCATCCGCCAGCGCGAGCACGACCTGGCCGAGATTGATGCCGAACTGGCCCGCCTGCAGAAGCGGCTGGCCGCCCTGGAGTCCGTCGTCGAGGAGCGGGAATCCATCCAGGAGGGCTACCAGCGGCTGCAATCCGCCCGCGAGACCGACCAGGCGCTCGGCGAGAAACTGCAGGCGATGAGCGCCATCAAAGACCGGCTGACCGAAGTCGAGGGCGCGATCCAGGCGCAGCGCGCCGGGTTGGAAGCGCAGGCCAGCGTGCACCGCGACCGCATCGCCAGGAACGAGCGCACCGCCGCCGACCTGGAGGCGCTGCAAGCAGACCTGGCCGATGTCCAGGTGGAGATCGCCCGACTGGAAGCCCAGGAAGCGAGCCGCGAGGCGCTGCGTCAGGAACTGGCCAGCCTGATCGAGCTAGGTGCTACGTTGGGGGCCAACAACAAGACGCTGCGCAAGGAGATGGACGACCTCAAGGCGCGCCTGGAGCAGCTTGAGGCCGCCGGAGCCGTCTGCCCGCTGTGCGGCCAGCCGCTCAGCGAGGAGCACCGGCAGGCGGTGCTCGCCGAAGTGCAGGCCGAGGGCAAAATGCGTGGCGACGCCTACCGGGACAATGTGGCCCGCTACAAGGAAATCGAGGCCGAGCGCAGTGCCCACGAAGCCGCCATCAAGACGCTCGACGGAGAATTGCGCGCCTTGCAGGGCCTGCGCGACCGCGCCGCCAAGCTGGAAGCCAACGTCGAAGCGGCCCGCTCCGCCGCCGAGCTATTGGGGACAGAACGCTCGGCGCTCGACGCGATTGAGGCGCAGCTTGCCGCCGGGGACTTCGCCCAGGAGCTACAGGCCCAGCGCGAGACCATCCGCGCCGAGATCGACTCGCTCGGCTACGACTCTGAGGCGCACAGTGCCGTCCGCGAGACACTCAGCGCCCTCAGCGAGTACGAGGAGCGCCAGCGCGCGCTTGACGCCGCGCTGCAAGAGGAGCCGGAGGTGCGAGACAGGCTGGAAGCCGCCACGTCCCGCCGCGCCCGCTGGGAGGAGTCGCTGGCCCAGGAGCGCGCGGAGGCCGCCACCGCCCAGGCGGAGATCGAGGCGCTGGGCGAGCGCGTCGAGGAGGCGCGCCGCCGCGAACAGGGGATGCGCGAGGCCCGCGCCGCCGAACAGCACGCGCACGCGGCGGTTGTGCGCGTGCAGCAGGCGCTCGCCGCCCTGGAGAACGCGCGCCAGCGCAAAGCCGACCTGGAGAAACGCCGCGACGAGCAGTTGGCCGAGCAAGGGCTGTACGAGGAACTGCGCGACGCCTTCGGCAAGAACGGCGTCCCGGCGATGATCATCGAGGCGGTGATCCCGGAGCTACAGGAGAGCGCCAACTATCTGCTGGCACGCATGACCGGCGGGCGGATGCATGTCCGCTTCGACACGCAGCGCGAGAAGAAGTCCGGCGGCGGCGTGATCGAGACGCTGGACATCTTGATCAGCGACGAACTGGGCACGCGCAACTACGACCTGTATTCGGGCGGGGAGGCGTTCCGCGTCAACTTCGCCATTCGCGTGGCGCTCAGCCAGATGCTCGCCCGGCGGGCCGGCGCGCAACTGCGCACCCTGTTCATTGACGAGGGCTTCGGTACGCAGGACGAGGACGGGCGGCAGCGGTTGGTCGAAGCGATCACCTCGATCCAGGATCAGTTCGACCTGGTGCTGGCCATCACTCACATTGACGAGCTGCGCGACGCCTTCCCGGTGCAGATCTCCGTGACCAAGACGCCCGACGGCAGCCGCGTTAGCGTGCGCTAGAGGGAGTCGGGAAATGGGGAGTCGGCAGGTAGGGGCGGATGGCCATACGCCCCTACGAAGCCTCACCCCGCTCGGCCCCCGAACGGTGGCCTCGCTGCCCCCTCTCCACGGCGGGGAGAGGGGGCCAGCCGAGCGCAGC
>CAYNHD010000475.1:0-2824 GCA_964396775.1 uncultured Thermoflexus sp.
TCACCCCCTCAATCCCCCTCTCCAGCCGAGCTAGAGAGGGGGACTTTGACCGCTGCTTGGGGCGTTTTCCCCCTCCCTGGCTTGGCCGGGGGCCAGGGGGAGGGGTGCACAGAGCAGCACCCCTGCGCCGGGCGTGGGCGGCTGGCGGCGTGTTTTCGTAGGGGCGTATTGCCATACGCCCCTGCGGGTACGGGCGCTCGGACGCCAGACTTCCGAGATTTCGGAGACTTCGGAAGTCTCTTTTTCCGCGCAATGCTCCCACGCTAGAACCCCGCCAGCGCGCTCAGGTCGGCGCGGCCCTCGGCCAGCCGGGCGACCGCTTGTAGCAGCCCCAGCCGGGTATGGCGCACCGCCTCGTCCTCGGCGTTGACGAGCACCGCCTCAAAATAACGCTGGATGAGCGGCACCAGCGGCGCGAACGCGGTCAGGAAGGCGTCCACGTTGCCCCCGGTGCTCAGCGCGGCGGCGGCGGACTGGTAGACGGCGAACAGGGCGCGCTCGGCGTCGTCCTCGAAGCGCGCCGGCTCCACCGCGTAGACCTGCGGCTCGGCACGGGTGATGCGCACGCAGCGCGCGTAGTTGTCCAGGATCGGCGCCCAGTCGTCGCGGGCGACCCATGCGGCCAGTTCGCGCACACCTTGCAGGGCGCGGGCGGGGTTGTGCCCCTGCTCGGCCAACACAGCGGCGATTACATCGTGCGCCCAGCCCTGCTCGTGCAGTAGCACGTCGAGCCGCCCGACGATGAACTCGACCACTTCGTGCTGGACGGCGGCGCTCACCTCAAGGGGCTGGACGGCGGCGACGCGGGCGACGGCTTCGCGCAGGTCGAGGTCAATGCCGCGCTCCAGCACGATCTGCACCACGCCCAGCGCCGCGCGGCGCAGCGCGAAGGGATCGGCGCTGGCGGTGGGAGCCAGTCCAGCGGCGAACAGCCCCACCAGGCTGTCCAGGCGGTCAGCCAGCGCCAGCAGGGCGCCCGCCGCGCTCTGCGGCAGGCGGTCGCCCGCGCTGCGCGGCAGCCAATGCTCGAAGATGGCCTCGGCCACCGCCGGCGGCTCGCCCTGGTGCAGCGCGTAATAGCGGCCCATGATGCCTTGCAGCGAGGTCATCTCCACGACCATCTGCGTCGCCAGGTCAGCCTTCGCCAGGGCTGCCGCGCGCTCCGCCGACGCCAGGTCATCGCCGCCGACGCCGATCAGCGCGCCCAGCGGCGCGACAAGCGCGACCAGGCGGTTGCTCTTGTCAAGCATGGACCCCAGCCGCTCCTGGAAGGTCAGCGTGCCCAGCCGGGGCAGGTAGTCGTCGAGCGGCTTCTGGATGTCGGCGCTGTAGAAGTAGTCAGCGTCGGCGAAGCGGGCGCGCAGCACGTGCTCGTTGCCGTCAACCACCACGTCCAGGTGTGCGTCGTCGCCGTTGCGCACGGCGATGAAGTAGGGCAGCAGGCGGCCCTGGGCATCTTCGACCGGGAAGTAACGCTGGTGCTTGCGCATGACGCTGACCAGCACCTCGCGCGGCAGCGCCAGATATTTGGCATCGAACGCGCCGCGCAGCGCCGTCGGGCGCTCGACGAGGTTGGTCACTTCGTCGAGCAGGGCCGGGTCGTCGGGGATCGTCCCGCCGACCTCCGCTGCCAGCGCCGCCGCCGCCGCCCGAATCGCCTCGCGCCGCGCCTCCACGTCGAGGATCACGCCCTGCGCGTCCAGCGCCGCGAAGTACGACGCCGCGTCGCTCAGTGGAATCTCCGGCGAGCGCAGCGGGCGAATGCCGCGCGTGACATTGCCGCTGATCACGCCCGCGTAGGCGAAGGGGATGACCTGCCCGCCGAACAGGGCGGCGATCCAGCGCAGCGGGCGCGAGAAGGCGACGCCGCTCTCGTTCCAGCGCATGGCCTTGCCGAACTTCAGCGCCGCGATCAGCCCTGGCAGCGCCTCGGCCAGCACATCCAGCGCCGGGCGGCCCGCCTCGCGCACCAGGGCGACGACGTACTGCCCGCCATCCATCTCGCGCACCTGCAGGGCCTCGACAGGCACGCCCTTGCCCCGCGCGAAGCCGGCTGCTGCCTGCGTCGGCCTGCCCTCGGCGTCGAAGGCGCGGGCGGCGGGCGGACCCTTGACCCACGCCTCGGCGTCGCGCTGGCGCGGGGCCACGTTGCGGGCGTGAATCACCAGGCGGCGCGGCGTGCCCATCACCGCGATCCCGCCATGATCCAGACGCAATGACTCGAACAGCGCCGGGGCAAGCGCCCTAAGCTGCTCCAGAGCGTCGCTCAGGTCGCCGGCGGGCAATTCCTCGGTGCCGATCTCCAGCAGCACGTCGGCGGGGGCGCTCGGCGCGGGGCCGGTCGCTGGTTGTGGGGCAGCGGGCGCGGGCGCGGCCCAGATGCGCGCCTTGTTCAGCAGGGGATATTCCAGCGATTGGCGCTGCTCGCTGTAGGCGCGGGCGATGTTGCGCGTCATGTCGCGCATCCGGCGGAAATAGGCGACGCGCTCGGTGACGCCGATGGCCCCGCGCGTGTCCAGCACATTGAAGAGATGGCTGCACTTGAGCACATAGTCATAGGCGGGCGTCACCGCGCCGGCGGCCAGGGCACGCTGGTACTCGCGCTCGTAGATGTCGTAAACCTGCTTCAGCCCGTCCACGTCGGCGATCTCGAAGTAGTAACGGCAGTGCTCGATCTCCGGCTGGAGGCGCACGTCACCGTAGGTGATCGCCTCGTTCCAGTCAATGTCCCACACGGCGTCTTTGCCCTGCAGAGCCAGTACGATGCGCTCCAGCCCGTAGGTGATCTCGACGCTGACCGGCTCCAGGTTGATCCCGCCCGCCT
>CAYNHD010000476.1:0-2809 GCA_964396775.1 uncultured Thermoflexus sp.
CCACCCGCGCCCGGCGATGCGCTCCTCGACCGGCATCGTCGTCACGCCGATGCCGACCATTGGCTCGCCCAGGTCGCGGCTGACCTCGGCGATGATCTTCGGGTCGGTGTAGTGCGTCACCGCCTCGACGATGGCCTTGGCTCGCTTGGCCGGGTTGCCGCTCTTGAAGATGCCGGAGCCGACGAACACGCCGTCCACGCCAAGCTGCATCATCAGCGCCGCATCAGCGGGGGTTGCCACACCGCCCGCTGCGAAGTTGACCACCGGCAGCCGGCCTAGCTCTGCCGTCTCCTTGACCAGCTCGTAGGGCGCGCCGATCTCTTTGGCATAGGTCATCAGCTCGTCTTCGCGCATGGTTGTCAGACGGCGAATCTCGCCGAGCACGGCGCGGGCGTGGCGCACCGCCTCGACTACATCGCCGGTGCCGGCCTCGCCTTTGGTGCGGATCATTGCCGCGCCCTCGCCGATGCGCCGCAGCGCCTCGCCCAGGTTGCGGCAGCCGCAGACGAACGGCACCTTGAAGTCGTGCTTGTTGATGTGATACTGCTCGTCGGCGGGCGTCAGCACTTCGCTCTCGTCAATGTAGTCCACGCCAATCGCTTCGAGCACCTGCGCCTCGACGAAATGCCCGATGCGGCACTTGGCCATGACCGGGATGCTGACCGCGGCCATGATGCGCTCGATCAAGGCGGGGTCGCTCATGCGGGCTACGCCGCCGGTCGTGCGGATGTCCGCCGGGACGCGCTCCAGGGCCATGACGGCGACCGCACCGGCTTCCTCGGCGATCTGCGCGTGCTCCGGCGTGACCACATCCATGATCACGCCGCCCTTGAGCATCTGCGCCAGGCCGCGCTTGAGGGCGACTGTGCCCTTCTGCGCGCCGTTGTTGGAGGTAGGGGTATTGTCTGCCATGTGTCTCTCTCCTTATGCTTATGCTCGTATCGCGCGCGGCCTATACAGGCTCTACGCGAGAAATCCCAAAAACAGCCGTCAGCCTTTAGCGAACAGCTATCAGCTATCAGCCCACAGCGCCGCTGCTCTGCTGCGTCCCCAGAGCCACTTCCTTTTCCCGCCCCACGACAGATCACCACTCGCTTCTCACAGGATCGGCGCGCGGCGCACTGCCGGCGCATACGTCTGCTGCCAGTCCTGCCAGGCCGCGCCCAGCCGCCGGAAGCCTTCCTCGATACGCGCGGGCGGGTGCGCGGCGAAGTTCAGCCGGATATGGCGGCTGCCGCCGCCGTCGGTGAAGAAGAGCGTGCCGATGGCATAGGTCACCCCATGCCGGATAGCAGTGACGTATAGCTCGGCGGAGGTCGGCCCGTCGTCGGGCAGGCGCACCCACAGGTACAGGCCGCCGCTTGGCTCAGCCCACTGCGACCCCGGCGGCAGGTAGCGCGTCGCCGCCAGGCATGCCGCCGCGCAGCGTTCGCGTAGCTCTTGCCGCACGCGGTTGAGGTGCCCCACCAGCGCGCCGTTGGCCAGGAAGACGTGGATCGCGCGCTGGTTGAGGCCGGGCGTGCAGATGTCCGCCGCCTGTTTGACGCGGGCCAGCCGCTCGCGCAGCGGCCCGCTGGCGATCACGTAGCCGATGCGCGTGCCCGGCAGCAGAATCTTCGAGAAGCCGCTGGTGTGCAGCACCAGGCCGCCCTCGTCGAGTGCCTTGAGCGGCGGCGGAGGCGTCCCCCGATAGCCGAGTTCGTGATAGACCGCATCCTCCAGCACGGGGATGTTGTGCTGCGCGGCCAGCGCCAGAAGCTGCCGCCGCCGGTGCAGGGGCATCACCGCGCCCGTCGGGTTGTGGAACGTCGGCGCGGCGTAGATCAGGCCTGGGCGATGCTCGCGGATGGCGGCCTCAACCGCCTCCAGGCGCATCCCGTCGCCGTCCACCGGCACGCCGATGGTGCGCACGCGCCGCACGTGCGCGATGTCGAGCAGGCCCAGGTAGGTCGGGTTGGCCGTGATCAGCGCGTCGCCCTCGCCGAGCACCGTCTGCACGACGAGATCGAGCGCCTGCTGCGTCCCCCCGGTGATCAGCACGTCGTCGGGCTGGCAGTGAATGCCCAGCGACGACACGTACTCGGTCACACCGGCGCGCAGGGGTGGGTAGCCGTCTGCCTCCTCATAAGCGACCGCCGCCGCGCCGTCGCGGTCCAGCACCAGGTTGAGCGCGCCGCGCAGCGCCTCCACAGGCAGGAATTCCTCCGGCGGCGCGCCGCCGCTGAAGGCGATTACGCCGGGCTGCTCGGCCAGCCGCGTGATCTCGCGCATGGGGATGTCCGGTGCGCCGGGGAACTGGCGGGACGCCGCTTCAGGGCTGCGCACGGGCGCGCGCCTGCCGCTGACGTAAGTGCCGCGCCCGGCGTGCGCCGCGATCAGCCCCTCGGCCTGCAACTGGGCGTAGGCGCTGACCACGCTGATCCGCCCGATCCCGAGCTGGCGAGCCAGGTCGCGCGTCGGCGGCAGGCGGTCGCCAGGGGCCAGACGCCCGCTCTCGATCTGCGCGCGGAAGTGGCGCGCGATCTGCTGGTAGATCGGCTCCAGCGAGTCTTTGACGAGCGTCACGTCGAGAAAACGGGTTCCCATGCTTTGATCGTAACAGGACCATAGGGCCGCGTATAGGGCCAATTAGGACCAATAGGGGATTCGGGCGGAGTGGGTTTGTGTTGTGGGGAGAATGAAGCGGAGAACCCTACCTGAGCCAATTGAGGTCGTGGCCAATGAGCAGTTCGGTTAGCTGGGCGTGATGCGTGGTCTTCATAGCCACCGCTTCTGAGTCGAAGCCATGCTGATCGGCCAGCGCCCTGAT
>CAYNHD010000477.1:0-2786 GCA_964396775.1 uncultured Thermoflexus sp.
GGCCGGGGAGGGGGCCAGGGGGAGGGGCATTCTGCCCATACCACGCACCCGGAAGCCTTCACTTGACGGGCGTATCGCCATACACCCCTGCGGATATTTCTGCGCGTGGGTATCCTTCAGCGCGCGCCGTCGGCCAGCAGGTCAGTCTCGCGGAACTGCATCTCGTACAGCCGCGTGTACAGCCCGCCGCGTGCCATCAATTCGCCGTGCGACCCCAGCTCGATCAGCCGCCCGTGCTGCAGCACGGCGATGCGGTGCGCCACGCGGATCGTGCTCAGCCGGTGCGCGATGATCACGGTCGTGCGCCCCTGCATCAGCCGCTCCAACGCCTCCTGCACAAGCTGCTCGCTCTCGTTGTCCAGGCTGGAGGTCGCCTCGTCGAGCAGTAGGATGCGCGGGTTCTTGAGGATGGCCCGCGCGATGGCAATGCGCTGGCGCTGCCCGCCGCTCAGCCGCACGCCGCGCTCGCCGACGGTCGTCTCGTAACCGTCTGGCAGGTCAGTAATGAAGTCGTGGGCGTTTGCCGCAGCCGCGGCAGCAATGAGTTCGCCTTCGCTGGCGTCCAGCCGCCCGTAGAGAATGTTCTCGTGGATGCTGCCGCTGAACAGCAGCGTCTCCTGGGGGACGATGGCGATCTGCGCGCGCAGGCTGGCCTGCGTCACGGCGCGCACATCGCGCCCGTCAATGCACACCGCGCCGGAGGTTACGTCGTAGAAGCGCGGGATCAGGTTGAAGAGTGTGCTCTTGCCGGAGCCGCTTGGCCCCACCAACGCCAGAATCTCGCCCGGCGCGATGTCCAGAGTGATGTCGCGCAGCACCGGCTGGCGCTCGTCGTAGGTGAACGAGACACGCTCGAAGGTGATGCGCCCCTGCACGTCGCCGAGCGTGGCCGCGCCGGGCGCGTCCTGCACGTCCGGGGCCGTGTCCAGTAGCTCGAAGACGCGCTCAGTTGCGCCCAGCGTCTCCTGGAACTGGGCGGCCATCCCCGCCAGGTCCGCGAACATCTGCCCGATGACAGCCGCGTAGACCAGGAAGGCGACCAATTCGCCGCTGCTCAGCCGCCCGGCCATGACTTCGCGCCCGCCGTACCACACAATCAGCGCGATGGTGACCAGGAACAGGAAGTCCACCAGAGGGTTGAGCAGCGCGTGGAGGCGCGCCTGGCGCAGGGCCGCTCCCAGCACACCCTCCGTCGCCTGGGTGTAGCGGGCCGTCTCGTAGTCCTCGCGGACGAAGCCCTTGACGCTGCGCACGTTCTGGAAGACCTCAGCGGCAATGCTGGCCGTCTCCGCCACCCGATCCTGCACGCGCCGCCCGCCGCGCCGCGCCAGCCGGCTGATGAGCAACGAGACGACAATGAACACCGGCACGCCCGCGACGATGAACAGCGTCAGCCGCCAGTTGAGCAGCAGCATGACCAGCACGCCGCCGGCAATGGTCAGCACGTGGCGTGTCAGGCGCACCAGGTCGGTGGTCAGCAGGCGGCGGACAGTCGTCACGTCGGCGGTCAGGCGGCTGACCAGATTGCCGACGCGCTGCTCGCTGAAAAAACGCAGCGACAGGCTTTGCAGGTGGGCGTAGAGTTGGCGGCGCAGGTCGTTGACCACGCGCTCCCCGGCGACGTTCGTGTAGTAGTTGCCCGCCATCGAAGCAACTGCGATCAGCGCGAAGAGGGCCAGCATCAGCAGGATGCTCGCGTTCAGGCGGGCCATCTCGCCGGAACTCAGCGCCGAGTCCACCACGCGCTGGATCAGGGCCGGCAGCGCCAGGAACACGCCGCTGGCGATCATGCGCGCCAGCAGCGCAATGGTCAGCAGGTCCCTGTACGGGCGCACGTAGCCGATCAAGCGCCGCCACTGCGCGCGGCGAAGGGGCGGGCGGGGTATGGGCTGCTCGGTCAGTCGTGAGTTGAGAGTCATGAGTTGTGAGTGAGTCAGTAGGGATGCTGCTCTGCTGCGCCCAGATCAGACTTCCGAAGTCCTAGCAGATTTCAGAAGTCTTGCGGCGCGCTCCACACCTCCAGTGTGCCCCCGTTCTACTGGTAGCGCAAGATGCCGGAAACGGTCATGCGGGCGGCGGCGGAGCAGACTTCCGAAGTTTTCGAAAACTTCGGAAGTCTCAAGGTGCGCTCTTGCCTCGCCAGGCGCAGCATAGCCAATCCGCCGCTGGCACGGTACAATGCGCCGCTGGAAGGCGCACGATGCTTGCGCAACGATCTCATGAAGGGCCTGGAGATGACTGGACACAGTAACTCATTCCGATTGATTCCCCCGCACGGCGGGGTGCTGATCAACCGCCTGCTGGACGGCGCGCTGCGCGATGTGATGCGCGAGCGCGCCCAAAGTATGACGCGCGTGCCGCTCAGCCCGCTCAACTCCGCCGACATCGAATGCATCGCCACCGGCGTCTACAGCCCGCTGACCGGTTTCATGGGCCAGGCGGACTACCGGTCGGTCGTGCACGACATGCACCTGGACAACGGCCTCCCCTGGACGGTGCCGGTGACGCTGGCCGTCGAAGAAGAGCTGGCCGGGCGCATCGCCATCGGCGAGACGGTGGCCCTGGCTGAGCCAGACCCCGACGCTCCTGGCGGCGAGCGGCTGCTCGGCGTGCTGGCCGTCAGCGAGAAGTTCCGCTACGACAAGGCGGTGGAGGCGCAGCAGGTCTATCGCACGACCGAGGACGCGCACCCCGGCGTAGCGCGCATCTACGAGCAGGGCGACGTGTGCCTGGCCGGAGACATCTGGCTCTTCGACCGCCCCAAAGAGGTAGTCACCACCTTCGGC
>CAYNHD010000478.1:0-2784 GCA_964396775.1 uncultured Thermoflexus sp.
GTCGCCGGTGCCGATGGTCGTGTCTTCGTAGCGGGTGCTCAGCGGGCCGCGACAAAGCTGGCCCCGCCAGTAGCCCTCGATCAGGTCGGCGGTGGCGACCAGCTCTGGCGTGCCCCAGCCGAAGTTGAGCCGGCACTGCTGCTTGCTCAGCGAGATGGTTAGCACCTGGCTCATGATCTGTTCCAGGATGGTCTTGACCTCCTCGGCGTAGTGCGTCTTGCCGGTGAGATGGTAGGCGAGCGCCCTGGCATAGAGCCGCTTGATCCCGCGCTCGCTGTGAATCCAGGCGGGGTTGGTCGAGCTACGGCACGATTCGTTGGCGTCGAGTTCGTAATCCCACTCGCGGTCTGCCCAGTTGAGCACGTCGGCGACGGCGCTTTTGTACGGTTCCAGCCCTGCCTCCGCTTTTGCGGCGATGGCGCGCAGTTCGTCGGGTGTGGTCTGGTACCCGCGCGAGAGGCCCGGCGCGGGCTGTCGGGCGTCCAGCCGGGCAGTGGGGAGCGCGCCCAGCAGCAGCATGGCGATTCCAAGCAGGGTAAAGAGACGTGTGATGAAAAAGTGCATGGTCAATGCTCGCAAGAGTGATCGGTCGTCGGTTATCAGTTGTCAGTGGGCGGCTCATGGGTTGCTGCCGCTGAGAGACCATGCGGAAACCTCACCCCTGACTCCCCTCTCCACACGCGGAGAGGGGAGTCAGGGGTGAGGTAAACCGCAAGATCAGGACTCTGCCAATGGCCTCTGGCGACTCGTCCCTTCAGCGCACTGAGAACAGCGCGCGCAGCGTGGGTGCGTCGCGCTGCGCAATAGACTGCGCCAGCAGGCGCACGTAGGGACCCTGGGCCAGCCGGGCCGGGTCGAGCAAGGTAGACTGCTTGAGCGCGCGATGCATCCAACACGTATAGTATAGCGGTTCCACCAGCTGAACCGGTAGCTGCACCTGCGCGCAATAATCGCGCACCGCCTCAACGATCAGGCGGCCCAACGCCGACTCCGCGAAAAGATGCCGGGCGAGGCCCGCCTCGCGGTCGGTAATGCCCTCGGCGTGCGCAGCGTTGATCGCATAGGAGCGCAGGAAGTAGAGCAGGTCCCACAGCGGCACGCCCTGCGGCTCGGCGGATTCCCAGTCCAGCAGGGCAACGCGCCCATCGGGAGTCGCCAGCATGTTCCAGGGGCCGGGGTCGCCATGCTGGAAGACGAGCGGGAAATCCCCGGCGGCTTCGCCCAGCCGGGCGATCTGCCCGGCCAGGAAGTCGCGCTCGGCGGCGGGCAGGTGGTAGATCGCCTGGAAGCGCGCGAACAACGTCTCCAGCACGCCAGCAGCCGCGGCGGGAGTCGTCCGGCGCGGGTCGGCTGTCGCCGCGCCCAACGCCGTCAGCCACTCAATGGCGGCGCGGGCCAGGGAGCTGTCCGCGCGCTGCGTCGTGCGCCGCAAGAACGGCGCGCCCTCGATGACCGTTTGCCCCACCAGCGCCAGCCCGCCCGCGTGCCCGGCGAAGACTACCTGGGGCAGCGGATAGTCGCGGGAGAAGGTCAGCGCCTGGAGCAGGGTGAGGGCGCGGGCTTCGTTTTCCAGGCGCGCGTTGAAGGCTGCGTCGCGCACCATCTTGACCAGGTAGCGCGGCGAGGGGTCGTCGCCCTCGAACAGGAAGAACAACAGCTTGCGCGAGCTATACTGCCCGCCCGCCCACAGCCCCCAACGGTAGCCGTCCAGGTTCAGGCCCGCCGCCTGTGCCAGGGCGCGCAGGTAGGCGGGCGGGGCGTCGTCGAGCCGGTCACCGGACGCAGTGAGCAGCGTTCCGGTGCGCTGCACGCCCCAGGCGCGCCGCTGCCACTGCCCTTCGTAAGCGGCCAGGGCGTCGAGCGTGCGCGTGCTGACCCGGCGCAGCAACCCGCCGCCGCTGCCGCCCGGACGCGCATCTTCGGAACTGAGTTCCGGCGCTTCCGCGCTTCCCCCCGCTGATCGCTGGCGAATTCGCCGGGACGCGCGCTTGAGGTCGTGCACGGTGATCGCCGGGCTGAACAGTGCGCGCTGCACAAAGGTGCGCCGGGTGATGCTGTCATGGGCGGGCACTGCCGTGTGCACCGTGCCGCTCAGCGGCGTCAGCCAGAAGCGCCCCGCTACATGCAGCGTCTTGAGGATCGGGCGCGCGGCGCGCCCCCCTCCGAATGCCCACGTCTCGTAGTAGACAGCCCCGTTGGAGGCCAGCACGCGCGCGATCTCCGCCTGAAGCGCGGCGCTCGCCCCGACACGCTGGCGTATCCGGTAGCCCGCCAGGATCACCAGGTCGGCGCTGGCGGCGGGGCAAGGGAGGGCGTCCCCGTTGGCGAAGGGGACGAAGCTAACCGCCGCGCTGTTCTCGACCCGCGCGAGGGCGTCCAGCGCCTCGTGATCGCCGCACACAGTCACCTGCCCGGCGAGCGCGGCCACGGTGCGCAGCGCGGCGGGCGTCGGCGTGCCCAGCCAGACGACTGTGCCCAGCGCCAGGTCTGGCAGCAGGAAGACCCAGTTGGCTCCGGCGACTGCGCCACGCTGGTTGCTGCCGGGCACGAAGTCTGTGGACAGAGTGTGTTCTAGCATCGGCTCCTTCGCTCGCGGGGACTCATAGGACCCGCGTGAAACCGTAGGGCGCGCTACTCTGCTGCGCCCGGCTCGACTTCAGACTTCCGAAGTTTTCGAAAACTTCGGAAGTCTGGTGTCTGCGCCTCACCCCCTACAGCCGTTCAGGGGCGGATAGCCATGTAGAAAGCATGAAGATGGCGTCCGGTTAACCTCACCCCCTGGCC
>CAYNHD010000479.1:0-2783 GCA_964396775.1 uncultured Thermoflexus sp.
CGCGACGTGGCCGCGTTGGCCCCGCTGGTGCTGGCTCACGCCGAAGCGGGCGACGCCGTTGCCCGGCGCATCGTCGCCGACGCCTGCGCCGATCTCACCCTGGCCGCGCGCACCGTCATGCGGCGGCTCGACCTGGCCGCGCCACGCATCGCCTTCGCCGGAGGGCTGCTCAGCGCGCCCAATCCGCTGAGCAGCGCCCTGTGCGCCGCGCTCGGCCTCAGCGCCCTGCCCCAGCCGCGCCATACGCCGGTGGTGGGCGCAGGGTTGCTGGCTTTGGCCGCCTGCGCGCCTTAACTGCCTTATCCTCATTCACCCATTGACCGGAGAGACTCCATGCTGACTGAAGGACGCAACCCACGCACCGAGCGCATTGACACCCTGCCCACGCTGGACATGCTGCGCGCGATCAACGCGGAAGACGCGACCGTGGCCGGAGCGGTAGAGCGGGCACTGGCAGCCGTCGCGCGGGGGGTAGACGCCATCGCCGAACGTCTGCGCGGCGGTGGGCGTGTGCTGTATGTGGGCGCGGGATCGAGCGGGCGCGAAGCCCTGACCGACGCCATCGAATGGGAGCCAACCTTTAGTGTCCCGCCCGACACAGTGCAGGCCATCCTCGCCGGGGGTGAGGCGGCCTTCGGGCGCTCGGTCGAAGACGCCGAGGACGACGCCGGGGCCGGTCGCGCGGCGATGGAATCGGCGGGCGCAACGGCGCGCGACGTGGTGGTGGGCATCGCCGCCAGCGGGCGGACGCCCTTCGTCGTTGGCGCGCTCGAAGCGGCGCGCGAGCGGAGCGCGACGACCATCGCCATCGCCTGCAACGAGCCAGCGCCGATTCTGGAACTGGCCGACATCCCCATCGCCGTGATCACCGGGCCGGAGGTGATCAGCGGCTCGACGCGCCTGAAGGCGGGCACCGCCCAGAAGATGGTGCTCAACATGCTCAGCACGGGCAGCATGATCCGCCTGGGCAAGGTCTACGGCAACCTGATGGTGGACGTGAAGGTAGGCAACAGCAAGCTGGCTGCGCGCGCCCGGCGCATCGTCCGCCAGATCACCGGCATCAGCGAGGAAGAGGCCGCCCGTCTGCTGGCCGAGGCCGATCAGCAGGCGAAGGTGGCAATTGTCATGGCCGTGCGCGGCGTCGGCGCGGACGAGGCGCGCGCCCTGCTCGACGCGGCGGAGGGCCGGCTGCGCGCGGTAATCGGCGATCTGCCACTGCATGAGGTGTGAGACAGACGGGCATTGGTGATTGGTTCTTGGTGATTGGTGATTGGTTCTTGGTAAGAGCAGTTCCGTCTCGTGCGCGCAACTAAGTACCAAGAACCAATAACCAACGACTAAAAACCTTCTCCCCGTTCCAGGCGCAGCAGATCGTCCCACGTCTCGCGGCGGCGAATCACCCGCCAGGAGTCGCCCTCGACCAGAACCTCCGCCGGACGGGTGCGCAGGTTGTAGTTGGAGGCCATGGCCATGCCGTAGGCCCCCGCGGTGAGCACGGCCAGGCGGTCACCCGCGCGCAGCGGCGGCAGGAGCGCCGCCCGGTTCAGCACGTCAGCGGACTCGCAGACCGGCCCGGTGACAACCGCCGGCGTTGGCTCCTCTGCTGGCTCGTCCAGTGGCACGACCTCGTGCACGGCCCCGTACAGCGCCGGACGCAGCAGGTCGGTCATGCTGCCGTCGGTGATGATGAAGCGCCGCCCGCCCTGCTCCTTCACGTACAGCACCGTCACCAGCAGAACGCCTGCGTCAGCGACCAGAGCGCGCCCTGGCTCAATCAGCACGCGCCAGCCCGCCAGCAGCGGAGCCAGCGCCTGCGCGAAGTCGTCCGGCGCGGGAACCCGGTTGTCCGCCGTATAGCGCACCGGGAACCCGCCGCCGATATTGAGCGCGCGCACATCCGCGTGGGGCGCGGCGACGGCCTGGGCCGCCCGCACCGCCTCCACCGTCTCAGCCACGTCCCCAAGCTGACTGCCAATATGCACGTGAAGGCCCGCCAGGCGCAGGTGCGGGTACGCGCCGCGTTTGTCGAGCAGCGCGCTCACGTCGGCGGCGGTCAGGCCAAACTTGGCCCCCAGGTGCCCGGTGGCGATGTGCTCGTGCGTCTGGGCGCGGATGCCGGGGTTGAGGCGCAGCGCCACCTGGGGCCGTACCTCGCGCTCGCCCGCCAGTCTGTCCAGCAGGCGTAGCTCGTCGCGACTCTCCACATTGAACCAGCCGATGCCAGTGTCCAGGGCGAAGGCGATCTCGGTGGCAGTTTTGCCCACCCCGGCGAACACAATCCGCGCCGGATCAACACCCGCCGTCAGTGCTCGGTGAACCTCCCCCGCGCTCACAGCGTCCATCCCCAGGCCCGCCTCGCGCAGCAAGCGAACGAGGGCCAGGCTGGGGTTCGCTTTCAGGCTGTAGTGGATGGACGCGCCGAGTGGGGCAAAGGCACGTCGCAGCCGCTCGATATTGTGGCGGACGCGCGCCGCGCTGTAGACGTAGAGCGGCGTGCCGGCTGCCTCGGCAATGGCGCTCAGGGGCACGCCGTCGCAGCACAGAACGCTGTCGCCGTAGTGAAACGAGTCGTTGAGCATTTGGCCCTCCATGAGTGGGGCATATCAATCTGTGCGCCCGGCGCGACGTACATTTCAGTTCTGGGGCAAAGCCTTACCGCAGAGGCGCAGAGAGCGCGGAGAAGAGCAAAGAGTTCTCTGCGGTTCAGGAATTTCGCCTCCACTTTGAGACCCCACCCTAAATCCCTCCCCGCCTGCGGGGAGGGACTTCAAGAGCAGTCCTTT
>CAYNHD010000480.1:0-2782 GCA_964396775.1 uncultured Thermoflexus sp.
TGTGTCGAAGCCAGCATATCCACATACCCTTTTCTCACCTGGAGAAGAGTAGAATAAGGACATGACTTTTCATCACGGCATGTACCGCCTGGCGCGCCAGACGGATGAAAAACCAGCCATCACCTGGCCGCTGCTGCGACGCGTGCTGGCTTACGCGCTGCCCTACCGCTGGCAGATTATCGGCATGCTGCTGCTCATCCTGGCCACCACCGGGCTGTCGCTGGCGGTGCCGCTCATCCTGCGAGACCTGATTGACAATGCCATCCCCGCGCAGGACACCCGGCGCCTGCTGACCCTGGCCGGTGCGCTGCTGCTCATCCCGGCGTTTAACGGCGTCATGAGCGTGGCGCAGCGCCGCCTGAACGCCAGCGTGGGCGAGGGCGTCATCTACGACCTGCGCGTGGCGCTGTACGCCAACCTGCAGCGCATGTCGCTGCGCTTCTTCACCCGCACCCGCCTAGGCGAGCTGATCAGCCGCATGAACAGCGACGTGGTTGGCGCGCAGACCGCCATCAGCAACACGCTGGCCAGCATGCTCACGGAGTTTATCCAGGCGGCGGCCGTGCTGGGGGTCATGTTCACCCTGGAGTGGCGCCTGACGCTTATCAGCATCCTCATCCTGCCGCTCTTCATCGTGGCCATGCGTAAACTGGGCGACCGCCTGCGCGACACCGCCCGCCGGCAGATGGAGGCCAACGCGCACATGAACGCCACTATGAACGAGACGCTCAACATCGGCGGTGCGCTGCTCATCAAACTGTTCGGGCGCGCGGAGCTGGAGGTGGGGCGCTTCAGCCAGCGCGCCGGGCGTGTGCGCGACCTGGGCGTGACGCGCGCGGTGACCGGCTCAACCTTCTTCGCCATCATCGGGCTGCTCAGCGCGGTGGGCACGGCTCTGGTGTACGGCCTGGGCGGCCTGTTCGCCATGCGGGGTGAATTCACGGTGGGCACCATCGTGGCCTTCGGCACCTACATGGGCAGCCTGTATGCCGCCCTGCGCAACCTGGCCAACGCGCCGGTGGAGTTCGCCACCTCGCTGGTCTCCTTTGAGCGCGTCTTTGAGGTGATTGACCTGCCCGGCGATATCAACGAGAAAGAGGGCGCGCTGGACCTGGGCGAGACGCGCGGCGAACTGGAGTTCCGCCATGTGTCCTTCATCTACCAGGACGGCGCTGAGCGCCTGTTGAAGGACGTGCAGCGCTACGGCAGCACGGACCAGGTGGAGGCGGTGCTCTCCGGCGGCGAGGGCGGCCTGCGCCCGCTGGCGGAGGAGCCTTCTCTGGAAGAAGGCAAAGAAAGGGAAGAGAACGAGGACGAACGCATGGCCCGCAGCCAGGCGCGCGAATATGCCCTAGAGGACGTCTCCTTCCGCGCCGAGCCGGGCCAGCTGGTGGCGCTGGTGGGCCCGAGCGGGGCCGGCAAGACCACTCTCACCTACCTCATCCCGCGCCTGTACGACCCGCAGGCCGGCAGCATCCATATTGACGGGCACGATCTGCGCGACCTGACGCTGCATTCGCTCAGCAAGCAGATCGGCATGGTGACGCAGGAGACCTACCTCTTCCACGATACCATCCGCACCAACCTGCTGTACGCGCGCCTGAAAGCCGGCCAGGCCGAGATCGAGGAGGCTTGCCGGGTGGCCAACATCCACGACTTCATCCGCGAGCTGCCGGAGGGCTACGACACGGTGGTGGGCGAGCGCGGCTACCGCCTGAGCGGCGGCGAGAAGCAGCGCATCGCGCTGGCGCGCGTCATCCTCAAGGACCCCTGCCTGCTGGTGCTGGACGAGGCCACCAGCAGCCTGGACAGCGAGTCGGAGGCGCTCATCCAGGACGCGCTCAAGCGCGTGATGCGGCGGCGCACCTGTATTGTCATCGCCCACCGCCTGAGCACCATCCTGGCGGCCGATCTGATCCTGGTGATGGACCGCGGGCGCATTGTGGAGCGCGGGGCGCACGCGGAGCTGCTGCGCCAGGGCGGCCTGTACGCCCACCTGTACGAGACGCAGTTCAGCCAGGGGGAAACGGCCGCGGCCTGACATTTATTTGAGGGGAAAACCTCAGGTCACTGCAGGTATCCAGCAGACCCTATTCCATGCAAGTTAGTCTTCCCCCTCCCCGATGATGACGGCGATCTGCTCCATCACCCCGGTTTCCAGTTTTGGCAGGGCTTCCAGGGCGCCCAGGTTATCCCGCAGCTGTTCCAGGCGGCTGGCGCCGGTGATGACGCTGCTGACACGCGGGGTCATCAGCAGCCAGGCGATGCTCATCTGCGCCAGGCTGACGCCCAGTTCGGCGGCGATGGCGCCCAGCGCGCGCACCTTCTCCAGCGCGGCCGGGTCGGTCAGTCGCTCGCGCAGCCAGGCGTAGCGCTCAATGGTGGCGCGCGAGCCGGCCGGGATGCCGTCGTTGTACTTGCCGGTCAGCAGGCCGGAGGCCAGCGGGCTCCAGGTGGTCAGGCCGTACTGGTAGTCGCCCAGCAGGCGGGCGTACTCGCCCTCCACGCGCTTGCGGCGGAAGAGGTTGTAGCCGGCCTGCTCACTGACGGGTTTGTGCAGGTGGTGGCGCTCGGCGATGTGGATGGCGGCCACGATCTCGTCGGCGGCCCATTCGGAGGTGCCCCAGTAAAGCGCCTTGCCGGACTGGATGATATTGTGCATCGCCCAGACGGTCTCCTCGATGGGCGTGTGCGGGTCGGGGCGATGGCAGAAGAGCAGGTCAATAGTCTCCAGCCCGAGGCGGCGCAGGGAGCCGTCGATCGCGCCGAGCAGGTATTTGCG
>CAYNHD010000481.1:0-2773 GCA_964396775.1 uncultured Thermoflexus sp.
GGGGGATTGAGGGGGGAGGCGTTCAGCGAGCATTCCCGAACTTCCCCTGGCGACAGGTTGTTCGTGGACCCTCTTCTGATCGGCGCGTTGGCCGCCACCCGCTCCTATGCTATAATCCCGCGCACTGTGTCGCAGCGCCCTCGGAGCGAGAAGGCCATGCGCTTCTACCAGCGGCTCGACCGTGTGAGTCACGACGAAAGCGATGATACGCTGCTGATCACCTGCGCGCAGGGGCCAGAGTGCCAGCCGGCGCTGTGGATCGGGCGCGAGGGGATGTACGTCAGCGTCTCGGCCACCTACGGCCCGCTGGAGATCGCCCTGCGCCCGCGCCAGCGCGACCTGCAGATGAGCCTAGCCCAGCTTCGGCCCACCGAGCGGCTGTCGGCCATGCGCATGGTCGGCACCGGTCAGGCCAACATTGAGTTGGGGCTTTCCAACGAGGGCGAATTGCTCTTTCGCATGACCATCGTCGCCGACGCGACTGGTCATCTGGCCATGAACATGGTGTTGACTTCGGAGGTGCGCCAGGCGCTCTTTGCCTGGCTGGGCGTTGACGACGACACCTGAACCCTGATCGCCACACACCCGCCGCCGGGGAGAGCGCCGCGCCCAGCCGGGCACAGCGGCCACCGAAGGGGCAAGCGGGACCAGCCTGGACTGGGGCCTCCCGCGAAACTCTCAGGTTGACGTACCCGGTGGGCGGTGTACCCCTCTGGAAAGCGTTCCGCGCGCCGACGGGGCAATCTCACTGCGCAAGTGGGAGAATCTCTCAGGCCAATGACAGAGGCAGCCAGTCAACGAAGCTGGTCTGCCTTTTTGTCGTTGGGCAGTGTGCTACACTCAGAGCAAACCAGACCGGATAGCAGAGTTAAAGACTCAAAGACTCATGTGAAAGGATGCATAGAATGGCCGACTGGAAAACCCCCGAAGATACGAAGTATACCGAGAACGACGAGTGGATCCGCGTCGAAAATGGCACGGCCAGGATTGGCCTGACCGACTACGCGCAAGACCAACTCTCGGACATTGTGTTTGTTGACCTGAGCGAAGTGGAAGTCGGCAGCACGGTCACCAAAGGCGAGGCGTTCGCCACCGTGGAGAGCGTTAAAGCCGCCTCGGACGTGTACGCCCCGGCCAGCGGTGAGGTCGTTGCCATCAACGAGGCGCTCGAAGACTCGCCGGAACTGGTCAACAGCGACCCCTACGGTGCCGGCTGGCTGATCGAGATCAAGCTGAGCAACCCCGCTGACCTGAAAGACCTGCTGGACGCCGCCGCCTACGCCAAGCACTGCGCCGGACGCGACGCCTAGTGGCCCGCCGCTGACGCGACCCTGGGGGCACGCCTGTGCCCCCTTAAGACACCCTTATCAGGAGTTCACTCTATGACCTACATTCCCCACACTGACGCCGACCGCGCGGCGATGCTTGCCGCCATCGGCGTCGAGTCGCTTGACGACCTGTTCGACGCGGTGCCTGCCGAGTTCCGCTTCCCCGCGCTGGATTTGCCCGATCCACTCAGCGAGATGGAGGTCGCCTGGGAGGTCGGCGGGCTGGCCCGCGCCAACGTCGCCGCCAACGACTACGCCATCTTCCTGGGCGCGGGCGCTTACCACCACTTTGTGCCCAGCGTGGTGGATCACATCCTGCGGCGGGGCGAGTTCTTCACCGCCTACACGCCCTACCAGCCAGAACTGAGCCAGGGCACGCTGCAGGCCATCTTTGAATACCAGAGCATGATGTGTATGCTCACCGGCATGGACGCGGCCAACGCCAGCCATTACGACGGCGCGACCTCGCTGGCCGAGGCGGTGACCATGGCTAACGCGCACTTTCGCGGCAAGCGGAACAAGGTCATCCTCAGCCCCGGCGTGCACCCGCAGTATCGGGCCGTCGTCCGGACGTACCACCAGAACAGCGGCATGAAGTTCGTCGGCGACAAGGGAGGCCGCGCCACGCTGCCCGACCTGGTGGACATGCTCGATAAAGACACGGCCATGCTCGTCGTCCAGTACCCGAACTTCTTCGGGCAGATCGAGGATTTCAGCGGCCTGGCCGATGCCGTGCACACCGCTGGCGCGCTGTTGTGCATTGTGGCCGACCCGATTGCACTCGGCCTGCTCAAGCCGCCGGGCGCGCTGGGCGCGGACATCGTGGTTGGCGAGGGGCAGCCGCTGGGCAGCCCGCTCAGCTTCGGCGGGCCGTACCTGGGTTTCTTCGCCACGCGCACCGAGTACGTGCGCAAGATCGCCGGGCGCATCGTCGGCGAGACGATGGACGCCGATGGGCGGCGCGCCTATGTGATGACCCTGCGCCCGCGCGAGCAGGACATTCGCCGCGAGAAGGCGACCAGCAACATCTGCACCAATCAGGGGCTGATGGCCCTGGCCGCCTGCGTCTACATGAGCGTGATGGGCAAGAGAGGTCTGCGCCGCGTCGCCGAACTGTGCTACCACAAGGCGCACTACGCCGCGCAGCAGATTGACGCCCTGGACGGCTACAGCGTGGACATGAGCAAGCCGTTCTTCAAGGAATTCGTTGTCACCTGTCCCAAGCCGGTCAGCGAGATCAATCACATTCTGCTGGAGCAGTGGGGTATTATCGGTGGCTATGACCTGTCCCAGGACGACGAGACGCGCCGCAACCAGATGTTGATCGCCGTGACGGAGATGAACTCGCGCGACGAGATTGACACGCTGGTCGAAGCGCTCAAAGAGGCCAAGAAGCCGCACGTTCACCTGCCGCACGAGCACGCGCATTGAGTTTCCAGTTATCG
>CAYNHD010000482.1:0-2769 GCA_964396775.1 uncultured Thermoflexus sp.
TCCCCTTCCCCTGGCTTTGCTGGGGGAAGGGGCCGGGGGATAGGGGCATTCTGACAATTACCCAACAACTTGTTCGTGGACCCATCCCTGCGGCGATTCTTGCGAGCCTCGCTGCTGCTATGCTACGATCTCGCCGATGACACTCTCATCACGAGCGGCGGAGGGACGGCCCGACGAAGCCGCGGCAACCCCCCGGGCAGCACCGACCCGGCAGGTGCCAATTCCGGCAGGAGTCTCCTGGAAGATGGGGGCATAGGCCAGTTACCGTCTGCCCCTTGCTGAAAAGGGGCAGTTTTTTGCGCCAGATGGGATGTCTTCCCCGCACATGCCGACGCCACTGCAAAGGGACAAGCCAATGACGCGCCCGCTTCCGCCGTACACCAGTCGCCGCTACCTCGATGCCATCGCCGATCATGTGCTGATCTACGACGGGGCGATGGGCACCAGCATCCAGCGTTACAACCTATCCGCTACGGACTTCGGCGGCGAGCAAACCAACGGCTGCAACGATTACCTGGTGATCACCCGCCCGGACGTGATCGAGGAGATTCACGCTTCCTTCCTGGCCGTCGGCTGCGAGGTCATCGAGACCAACACCTTCCGCTCCAACCGGCTGACGCTGGCCGAGTACGGGCTGGCTGATCGCGTCGTCGAGATCAACCGCGCCGCCGCTGCCCTGGCCCGCCGCGTCGCCGACCGCTTCGCCGCCGAGACGGGCGTCCCGCGCTACGTCGCCGGCAGCATGGGGCCGTCCGGGATGCTACCCAGTTCCGACGACCCCGACCTGAGCAAGATCGGCTTCGACGACCTGGCCGATGTCTTTGGCGAGCAGGCGCGCGGCCTGGTCGAGGGCGGCGTGGACGTGTTGCTGCTGGAAACCAGCCAGGACATTCTGGAAGTACGCGCGGCAGTGGTAGGCATCGGGCGCTACTTCGCCGAGGCGGGCGTGCGCGTCCCCGTGCAGGTGCAGGTGACGCTCGACACCAGCGGGCGGATGCTCTTCGGCACGGACATCGCCAGCGCCCTGACCACGCTCGAAGCGCTGCCCATTGACGTGATCGGCCTCAACTGCTCTACCGGGCCAGAGCACATGGCCGGGCCGGTCAAGTACCTGGCCGAGCACAGCACCCGCCCCATCAGCGTGCTGCCCAACGCCGGGCTGCCGATCAACGTGGACGGGCAGGCCATCTACCCGATGCAGCCGGAGCCGTTTGCGGCCATGCTCGGCGAGTTCGTGGACTGGGGCGTGAGCGTCGTGGGCGGCTGTTGCGGCACCACGCCGGAGCACCTGGAACTGCTCATCCGGCGTGTGCAGGGCGACGCGCGGGCGCGCCGCAAGCCCGCCGCCCACCAGCCGATGACGGAGCCAGCGGCATCGAGCGGGATGCGCGCCGTCTCGCTGCGCCAGCAGCCGCCGCCTACCCTGATCGGCGAGCGGGTCAACAGCCAGGGCAGCCGCAAGATCAAGCGCCTGCTGCTGGACGAAGACTACGACGGCATCGTGCAGATCGCGCGGCAACAGGTCGAGTCCGGCGCGCACATCCTCGACGTGTGCGTGGCCCTCACCGAGCGCCCCGACGAGGCCGCGCAGATGGCTGAGGTCGTCAAGCGGCTGTCGCTGGCGGTGGACGTGCCGCTGATGATTGACAGCACCGAGCCGGACGTGATCGAGGCGGCGCTGCGCCTCTACCCTGGACGCGGCCTGATCAACAGCATCAACCTGGAGAATGGCCGCGCCCGCGTGGATGCCGTGCTGCCCATCGCTGTGAAGCACGGCGCAGCAGTCGTCGCCCTGACCATTGACGAAGCGGGCATGGCCAAGACCGCCGCCCGCAAGGTCGAGATCGCCCGGCGGATCACCGAGATCGCCGTCAACGAGTACGGGCTGGCTCCGCACGACCTGATCTTCGACGCGCTCACCTTCACCCTGGCCACCGGCGACCCGGAGATGGCCGACAGCGCCGTTGAGACCATGGAGGGCATCCGCCGCATCAAGGCCGAACTGCCCGGCGTGCTCACTTCGCTCGGCGTCAGCAACGTCTCCTTCGGGCTGAACGCCGGCGCGCGCGCCGTGCTCAACAGCGTCTTCCTGTACCACTGCGTCGAGGCCGGCCTGGACATGGCCATCGTCAACCCGGCGCACATCACCCCCTACGCCGAGATTCCCGCCGAGCAGCGCCGCCTGGCCGACGCGCTGATCTTCAACGAGCACCCCGACGCGCTGGCCGACTTCATCCGCTATTTCGAGGAGCACGCGGTCACGGTGGGTGGCGAAGAGCAGGCCGACCCCACCGAGGGCATGGCCGCCGAGGAGGCCCTGCACTGGCAGATCGTCCACCGCAAGAAAGAAGGCGTCGAGGCGCTGATTGACGAGTGCCTGACCCGTCAGGACGCGGTAGGCGTGCTCAACAACGTGCTGCTGCCCGCCATGAAGGAGGTCGGCGACCGTTTCGGCGCGGGCGAGTTGATTCTGCCCTTCGTCCTGCAGAGCGCCGAGGTGATGAAGAGGGCCGTCGCCTACCTGGAGAACTTCCTGGAGCGGGCAGAGGGAGCCAGCAAAGGCACGATCGTCCTGGCGACCGTCTACGGCGACGTGCACGACATCGGCAAGAACCTGGTGCGCACCATCCTCAGCAACAACGGCTTCACCGTCCACGATCTGGGCAAACAGACTCCTGCCAGCGTGATCATTGACGCGGCGGTGCAGCACAAGGCCGACGCCATCGGCCTCAGCGCGCTGCTGGTCAGCACGTCCAAGCAGATGCCGCT
>CAYNHD010000483.1:0-2757 GCA_964396775.1 uncultured Thermoflexus sp.
GGGGGCCTTGGGGCCCCGCCGCCCCCCCCCCCCGCGGTTTGGGGGGGGGTTGGGGGGGGGGGTTGGGGCCCCCTCGGCAACTGCCTGACAACTTGTTCGTGGACCCGGCAGCGGGGTGAGGTCAACGGGTAGCGCGGCGGGCCGCTCAGAGTGTCTTGAGCGGCCCGCCATATGCCAGCTTACCAGTGATGGGAACTGGCGGCGACGCTCTGCCGCCGGCTATGCATCCACGACGGCGACCGGCAAGAAGGCGTGCCGCCAGATCAACGACGCGGCGTCGAAGAACCAGTCAGTAGCCAGCGGGTTGCCGGCGTCGCCGCCGTCGGGGTTGAAGGCGCGGCTGTAGGTGGACAGATGGAAGCCATAGGCCCCCTCAGGCCGCGTGCCGGGCAGCGAGAAGATCGCGTTGCGGATCACGGTGTTGTCGCCCTGGTTCATGTGCCAATGATCGTAGGGGTTCTGCGACGGGCCAGCGGCGGCGAACTGCGCTGGCGTGAGGGCCGGCCAGTTCGGTTCGGCGGTGGGCGGGTCTGACCAGCCGGGCGCGCTGAGCCGCTCCGGGCCGCCCGCGCCGCAGCCGCTGCCGGAGACGATGGTCTTCAGCAGGTGCTCCGCCGACGCCAGGTAGCTGACGCGGAACTCGATGGTGGCGGGCACGCCGCCATTGCCCACTGGCCGGCTGACCACCGGGCAGACCAGGCTGGGGAAGACCGTCCAGGCGCTGGTGCCCGCCACGCGCCAGGCCAGGCTGGTGAACTGGGCGGTTGGCGTCGCGTTGTCCACGCGGAAGCTGACGCTCGGCGTGGTGTGCACGACGGTCTTGGCCGCGTTGCCCAGTTGCATCTGCACGGCGTAGAGGCCGTTCGTGAACTGGTGCGTCGGCCAGTTGAGCAGCAAGTTGGCCGGGTGCCAGTCCATCGGGTTGGCCAGGATGGGGTACCAGCCCTGCGCGTCCGGCACGACGTGATGCGGCGCGCCGCCCGCCCAGGGGTAGATGTACCAGGCGACGTTGGTGAACGGCACCGCCGCCGAGCCGTTGAACGAGTAGAGCAGCCGGTAGAACTGCGCGCCGTCGTGCCGGTTGCAGCCGTACAACTGCACCACCGAGTGGAACGGCGCGGTGGCCGACGGGCCGGGCACGGGCGCTTCGCTGAGCAGGCCGTGCGGGTGCGGGCGGTTGGGCCGCACTGCGTAGCCGGTGGCCGGGTTGAGGTAACCTGCGCCGACGGGCATCAGGCCGGCGAAGCGGATGCCGGGCGCGCCGTTGCAGTCCAGGGGTGGGATGTCGCAGGCCGGGCTGGTCAGGGCGATGGACGAGGCGTAGAGGGTGACGTTGGGGATCGGGCCGCTGTTCCAGCGCACGTCGAAGAAGCTCTCGCCGTAAATCGTCTCCTCGTCGCCGTCGCCGTCCACGTCCTGCGTGACGCGGAAGGTGATGTCCGGCACGTCGAAGATCGGCATGAACTCCGGCACCCACACGTCCAGGCAGCGCCGCAGCGGGCCGATGAAGCGGTCGAAGTCTACCTCATACTTGCGCTGCTCGAAGTGCTCGACGGCGATGTTCATGCGGGCCGCCATGCCCTTGATGCCTTGCTCCTGGTACGCCTCGCGGATGTTCGGCGGCAGCGGCGGGGGCACCGGCTGGCTGAAGGCGGGCCGGTCGAGCACGCGCTGCAGCGCCGTGTTCCTGGTGCCAAGCTGGGCGGTGTGCTCTAGCGCGCCCAGTTCCAGCGCGACCTCGTGACCCAGCACGGCCTCGATCCGCTGGAATTTCTGCCCGCTCGCCTTGAAGACGAAGGGCGGCGGATCAGGTTCGGGCCTGGGCGGGCGGATGATAGGCGGTTCGGGCAGCAGCTCGAAGTGCTCCAGGATGTCGCGGATCGAGGGTTTGACGAAGAGATCGGGCAGGCACCAACGCTCGCGCCGCCAGCGCAGAATCCAGTCTATGTCGAAGCGCGGAATCCACACGCAGAAGCGCCCGCACTCGTCTGTCGTTACAGTGGCGATGACCTCGCGGTGACAGTGCAGCGGGAAGAGCCAGCCCCAGGGTTCCGCCGGCGGGAAGAAGCCCAGGAAGTGGCAGTCGGTGTCTTCAACGTACACCGTCGCAAAGGGGACCGGGCGCGTGACGCCGGTGACGGGATCGGTCTTGACGACCTGGCCGCAGATGCGCCGGAACAGGAATAGCTCCGGGTCAATCCGCCAGCGAAACCGCTCGACCAGATCGACCACCGTCTGGCCTTGCAGCTCGGCGACCTGCACGCCGGACAACGCCGACAGTCGCCCGGCTTGCAGTGCGGTGAGCTTGATCTTGTCCGGCGTCTCGCGCGCCGGACGGCGTTTGGAACGTTGTTTCTCGACCATCTCAAGTACCTTTCCACACTCAACAGTCTCTTACGGCAAAGGGTGAGTCTGCTGCCGGTGCTGCCAAATCCCGTCTGGGAGATGGTGTGCAGGGGAAGGACTCGCGGGCGGACGGGGGGAGGGTCGCGCGGAGTGCGGGCGTTGCCGCCCGCCTGCGCAACCAGCGGCGGCCCCCAACAGGGGGCAGAGGTGTCCTCCATGAGGGGGAGGACGAGACGTAATGACCATTAATATTATTATAAATGAGATTATGAAAAATACGCAACTCGTGCCACTGTAGGGGGTGCGTCCCTCAATATCGCTGAGGACGGCTTCTCACGCTCTGAGGCAGGTGATCCCAGGCCTAGCTACCGGACACTGAACAGAAGTTCGGGATGAAAACATCAGGGAAGG
>CAYNHD010000484.1:0-2744 GCA_964396775.1 uncultured Thermoflexus sp.
TTCCAGAACAAGCGCCTGGTGCGCAAGATGCTACAGGCGCGCGGCTTCGAGGTGCTGGAAGCGGACGACGGGCTGACCGGCGTCGAGGTGGCGACAAAGGAGCTACCCGACCTGATCCTGATGGACATCAGCCTGCCGGGGATTGACGGCGTGGAAGCCACGAGCCGCCTGAAGGCGCGCCCCGACACCGGGCCGATCCCCATCATTGCCCTGACGGCCAATGCCATGCGCGGCGACCGCGAGCGCTTTCTGGCGGCGGGCTGCGACGATTACCTCTCCAAGCCGATCAGCACCGCCGAACTGCTGGAGAAGCTGCACCGGCACCTGCGCGACGGGCGGGGCTGAGCGGCGGGAAGTGTGAATTGCGAATTGCGGATTGCGAAATCGTTGCAGCGGCTCCTGGATGGCGGGCGGGGCTTGGTGCCGGGCATGACTTCCGAAGTTTTCGGGGACTTCGGAAGTCTGGCGGGATGTATGCGATGCGCGCCTGTATGCCTCACCCCCTCAATCCCCCTCTCCAGCCGAGCTAGAGAGGGGGACGATTGTAGTGCAGGCGGTTCTCCCCTTCCCCTGGCTGTGCTGGGGGAAGGGGCCGGGGGATAGGGGTGTTCTGGCGATCTCTCAACAACCTGTTCGTGAACCCCCGCGCAGTTGTTCCCCTCAGCGCTGCGTGTAAACCCTGTCAGGTAGGGGCGCTGCTCTGCTGCGTCCCCGTCGGGGCGTAGTGCACTTCGCCCCTACGGGACTCCGCCTCGCCCGGTGTCAAACGAGTGGCTGACAAACCTTTGCCCATACTCCCCTCAGCGCGCTGGCGCGATTCATGATAAGATACAGTCAACTGGTAGCAGGTTCGCGCGGGCCGCAGCGCCTGGCCGGGGCCGTATGGCGTGGCCGCTGGTCGGAGGGCGTGGCAGAGCGCGAGAGCAGGGGGCAGTCATGAGCAGAGCACTAGGGCGATGGATGATAATCGCGGCGCTGTGCGCAGCCTTGTTAGGCGGCTTGTGGGCTGCCAGCCCGCCGCTCAGTGAGGCGCGCGGCGCGTCGTGGACGGTTAGCGTCTTCAACAACCCCAACCTGTCCGGCGGCCCGATCTGGGTCGGGCTGTCGCCCAGCGTCAACTACACCTGGGGCGCTGGCCCGCCGGTCATCGGTGGGGCGGCGACGGGCGCGCCCGCCGACAACTTCTCGGTGCGTTTCACCTCGTCGGTCTTCTTCACGGCAGGCAACTACCGCTTCACCGTGCAGGTGGACGACGGCGCGCGGCTGTACGTGGACGGCTTGCCGCTGATCAACCGCTGGGAGTCCGGCTTTGGCTTCCGCACCTTCCAGGCCGACTACAACTTCCTCACCGACGGCCTGCACACGATCACGGTCGAGATGTTCGACGCGACGGGCGACGCGACGATACTCGCCAGTTGGGCGCTGGCGGTGGGGCCGCTGGTGACGCCGACGCCGACCTATGTGGGCGTGCCCTGGTACGCGGAGTTCTTCAACGGGCTGGACCTGGCCGGGCCGGTGATCTTCACGACGACCTACGCGCCAAGCGGCCTTAACAACAACTGGGGCCAGGGGTCGCCGGGCGGCGCGGTGCCGGTGGACAACTGGTCGGCGCGCTTCATCCGCACGCTCAATGTGCCGTCCGACCTGCCAGAGGGGGTCTACACCTTCTACGCCCGCGCCGATGACAATTTCCGCTTCTTCATAGATGTCACGCCCATTTTCGACTACTGGGACACGTTCGCCAACAGCCAGACCTACACGGCGACGGTGACGCTGCTCAACGGCCCGCACACGCTCAAGGTGGAGTACCGCGAGCGCGAGCTAGATGCCTCCGTCTTCCTCACCTGGACGCCCCCCAACGCCCAGAACCCGGTGCTGCCGCCCGACGGCGCGCCGGATGGACAGGGCGGCGGTGGGGTGCCCACCGGCATAACGGCGACGGTCAACGTGTCGCTGCTCAACCTGCGCAGCACGCCGGCGCTGACCGCGCCCATCCTGACCAAGCTCAAGAAGGGTGAGACGTACCCGGTGACCGGGCGCAGCGCCGACGGGGCCTGGGCGCGCCTGCTGGCTGGCGCGACGACCGGCTGGGCCTGGGCGCAATACCTGACCTTCAGCGGCGATTTCAACACGGTGCCCGTCGTGGATACTGGCGTCGCCCCGCCAGCAGCGCCTCAGCCGACCGGCGTGCGCGGGCGGGTGATGGGCAACCTGCGCATCCGCGAAGCGCCGACCACGCGCTCCAGGCAGGTGGGGCTGATGCCCTGGGGCGCGGAAATGGACATCCTGGGCAGGAATCGCGGGCATTCGTGGTACATGGTCAGCTACGGCGGGGTTGTCGGCTGGTCGTATGCTCCCTGGATCAAAATCATCCAGGGCACTGCCGACGCGCTGCCCTACACCGACGGCACGCAGCCAGAGTTCGAGCCGCCGCCCGCGACGCAGGGCATCGTCGTGCAGGCGTATGGCAACATGCGCATCCGCAGCGGGCCGGGCCTCCAGTACCCGCAGGTCGGGCGCGCCCTGTGGGGCGCGCGGGTGCAGGTGCTCGGACGCAGCCCGGACGGTCTGTGGTACAAGATACAGCATGGCAGCGTGACCGGCTGGAGCTACGCGGCGTGGTATCGCGTCGTGCAGGGGGACATCAGCGCCGCGCCAATGGTGGCGCTGTGACGCACCCATTCCGCTGGTGTGTTCCGCTCAGCGCCCCGGAGGGGTTCCGCGCCCGCCGGGGCGCTGCTCTG
>CAYNHD010000485.1:0-2733 GCA_964396775.1 uncultured Thermoflexus sp.
CGCACTCCATGAGCAGTTCCTTTCACCGCATCGTCCCACGATCTATTGTACGCACGACGAGGGCGGATGTTGCGCCGCAAGCCGGGCGGGGCGTATCTCATTTCTGGGGAAAAGGATCACCGCTGAGGCGCAGAGAGCGCAGAGAGAAGATGAGAGGGCGTTAGTTCTTCTCCGCGTCCTCTGCGTCTCTGCGGTTCAAGTATTCCGCCCCCATCGTGAGATGCACCCGTCGGGCGTTGGGCGTTTTCGGTTTTCGGAACCCTGCCGTATAATCAGCCCCAGACACCCGTCCGCGTAGGAGTCGCGTATGCCTGAGTCGCCGCACGCGGGCCTGCCCCGCCGACCGCCCGATCTCGACGAGATGCCGGTTGAGGAGCTGATCCGGCTGAGTCGCGCGCTCACCCGGCGCATCACCGACCAGGATCGCCAGCGGCTGACGCTGGCCCTGCGCGAGTCCGGCGACGCCCGGCGGCTGTGGGCCAGCGCCCCGGCCATGCTGCAACAGTTCTTCGCGGGTGAGATTGATCTCGACGACGACCTCGCCCGGCGTTTCGCCAGCGCGCCGCTGCTCGCTTACCTGCGGCTTGTGCTGGAGGCGGGCGAGCCACTGCGCCGCCAGGCGACAGCGATCTTCGGCAGCAACGACGACGCGGCGACACTGACCGTTGACGCCGCGCTCGACGAGACGGCGGCGCTCACCTTCACTTTCACCCTGTTTGGGGCGCTGGCGCTGCGCTTTCACCTCTCGCCCCTGGTAGAACCGGATCGCCAGCGGTGGATGGAACTGCTGCGGCGCGACAGTGGCATCACCGTGCTCTGGACGCGCGAGCGTTGGGAGCAGCCGTACCTGATCCTGGTGACGCGCGAGGGCTTTGGGCGGCTGTATGCGTTCTCGCCGCACGGGATCGAGGCTGCTGCCCGCCTGACGCCCAACATGGTCGTGGGGCTGGTGGATTGGCTGGAGGCGCTGTGGTTCCCGGAGCGGCGTCTGCCCGACCCGCAGCCCGCGCCCGACGGGCAGCGCGCCGGGCGACGCGCGCCGCCTGAATCGCAGGCCCAGCGGCGCTCGCTGCTGCACACGGCCATTCCCGACGCGCCGGAAGAGCAGTGGGTGCCGGACGACGGCGAGCAGGACATTTCCCCTGACGCGCTGGATTGGTGAGAGCGCCCAGCGACCTGTGCGAAAGTCACATATCGCCGGGGTGGTTGTTTGTCGCCAAGATGGGGGCTGTCGGCTACAATGAGAGCACACGTGGGCAATGGCCGCGCGTGCCACCGCCCACCCAATTCCACGGCGTTCCATGAGATGAGTCAGCGAGGGTTTGCGCGCGGGCGCTGCTGCTGAGCAGGGCGTCCCGTGACCGCAGGCTAGGAGAAAAGGGATCGTATTATCATGAAGGACATTTTCGACAAGACGCGCACGTTCACCCGTGCCCGCGAAGCGATGGAGATGGGGCTGTACCCGTTCTTCCAGCCGCTCCAGGACTCGGACGCCACCACTGCCACCTTCAAGGGCAAGGAAGTGGTGATGATCGGGTCGAACAACTACCTGGGCCTGACGACGCACCCCAAAGTCAAGCAGGCAGCGATAGAGGCTATCGAACGCTTCGGGACAAGCTGCACCGGCAGCCGCTTCCTCAACGGCACGCTGGCCTTCCACCTGGAACTGGACAACCGGCTGGCCAGGTTCGTGGGCAAAGAGGCGGCGATTGTCTTCTCCACCGGCTACCAGACCAACCTGGGCACGATCTCGGCCATCGTGGGCCGCGGCGATTTCGCCATCCTGGACAAGGACGATCACGCCAGCATTGTGGACGGCTGCTTCATGGCGCGCGGCATGAACCAGGCTGAGATGCGCCGTTTCTCGCACAACGACCCCGACAGCCTGGAGTACGCGCTGGCCAAGCTCCCGGAGGACGCGGGCAAGCTGGTCATCGTGGACGGCGTGTACAGCATGGGCGGCGACATCGCCCCGCTGCCGACGCTGGTCGAAATCTGCAAGCGGCATGGGGCGCGGATCATGGTGGACGACGCGCACAGCATCGGCGTGCTGGGCCAGGGTCACGGCACCTCCTGGCATTTCGGGCTGACCGACGAAGTGGACCTGATCATGGGCACGTTCAGCAAGTCGCTGGCGTCCATTGGCGGCTTCATCGCTGGCGACGAGCAGACGATCCACTACATCCAGCACTTCGCGCGGCCCTTCGCTTTCAGCGCCAGCCTGCCCGCTTCCAACGCGGCGGCGGTGCTGGCGGCGCTGGACATCATCGAGAACGAGCCGGAGCACGTGCAGCGGTTGTGGGAGAACGCCGAGTACATGCGCGCCGGGCTGAAGCGGCTGGGCTTCGACATTGGCACGAGCAACACGCCCGTCATCCCGATCTACGTCCGCGATGACTATCGCACGGTGCTGGCCTGGCACGCGCTGATCGAGGAGGGCGTCTACACCAACCCGGTGGTGTCGCCCGGCGTCCCGCCCAACAGCGCCCTGCTGCGCACCAGCTACATGGCCACGCACCGCAAGGAGCACCTCGACCGCGCCCTGAAGGGGCTGGCGACGGTGGGCCGCAACCTCGATCTGATCGCGGAGGACGCTTCGCTGGAGCCGCAAGCGAGCGGCTAGTAAGGGACGCTGCGCTGTTGCGGGGCGTATTGCCATACGCCCCATGCGTGTCAAGTTAAGGTTTCCGGGTGCGTGGTATGGGCAGAATGCCCCTGGCCCCCTCCCCGGCC
>CAYNHD010000486.1:0-2727 GCA_964396775.1 uncultured Thermoflexus sp.
CCCGCGATCTCTGCGTTTCTGCGGTGACACCTTGCCCCAGAAACGATGCGCACCCATCGGGCCGGACGGCATCACGCAGCATACCGTCAAGTATCGCACAGTGGGGCGCAACCCGCACCCGACGAATCCTACGCTTGGCGGACGGTTCGCCTGCGAGCCATGCCTCGACGGGACGCGCTCCCCCGGCCATCCAGGAGCCTGGAAGGGAAATGTCGCATCCGGCGAGCAAAGTCCCCCTCTCCAGCGGAGCTGGAGAGGGGGATTTAGGGGGTGAGGCGGCCTACCTCGCCGCGTCGGGTTTCACTCCCCGCTGTCGAGGGCGCGCAAAATCCCCGGCGCAATGCCGGTCAGGTCGTGCAGCCCCTCGGCGACGCGCCCCCGCGCCGCCCCGATGATCACCGTCGGCACGTCGTTGGCGGTGTGCTTGCGCGTGCTCAGGTCTTCCAGGTTGCCGTGATCGCTGGTGATGACGATCACGCCGGCTTCGTCGTCCCAGGCCGCCAACAGCCCGGCCATCACCGCATCGAACAGCTCCAGCAGCGCCACGCCCTGCGCCAGCGTCCCGCGGTGCCCGATCATATCGGAAACCCAGTGCTCGAAGAAGGTCAGGGTGCGCGCCCCGGCCAGCCGCGCCAGGTGCGCGCCCGCTTCCTGCGGCGCGTAGAGCGGTGTGTCGGTGTAGCCCAGGTCGCTGCGCCACCCCGCCCCCGTCCAGTCGGGACTCATCGCCGTGCCCGCGTAGATGTCCTGCTCGGTCGCCAGGCGCAGCCCTGCCGCCAGCGCCGCGTGCTGGATGGACGAGGGCAGCCGCTTGCCGCGCGCCAGCGCCTCGAAGAAGCGCGGCGGGAAAGCCGTGATCAGCGCCGCCGAGCCGCCAGACGCTACCACGCGCTTGAAGAGGTTGTCGCGGTCGAGCAGGGCGCGGATGGCTGCGTTGGGGCGCGGGCCGTAGTGCTCGCCGAGCGCCGCCGGGACGTTGCGCCCGGTCAGAATCGCCGCCTGGCCGGTGGCGCTCTGCGGGCGTCCAGGCACGCCCAGGCGCGGATCGGTGGGGATGAACAGGGCGCGACCATTGTCGTGGCGCGCGACGCCGCGCAGCCAGCGCCGCCCGCCCGCCAGCGCATCGAGCGTGGGCGTGCGCGCCGCCGCGAAGGGGTTGGTCGCCGGGTCGTCGTCGCCCAGCCCCACCCCGTCCAGGAAGAGCAGCAGGGCGTGCTTCACGGCGTTACCGCCCGGCGCTGCCAGGTGTACCACGCACTCGGCACCGGCTGCGTGGCCTCCTGGCCGGGCACGTAGTCCAGCAGGGCGAATGCTCCGCCGAGCAGCGCCTCCAGGCCCGCGCGGTCAACCCCCATCGGACGGCCACCCCGCCCCAGGCGCGGCAGGAAGGCATAGAGCAGGTAAGCCGCGCCGGGCCGGGCCAGCCGGATCAGGTTTGCCGCGTACTGGGGGCGCTGTTCTGGCGTCAGGCCGTGCATACAGCCCACGTCAATCAGCAAATCGAACGGCCCGGCATCGCCCAGAAAGTCCGGGCGCGACACGTCGGCGCTGAAGAACGCGGCGCGGTCAGCCAGCCCCGCCCGCCGCGCCTCGCGTCGCGCCCGCCAGATCGCGTTGGGCGCGAAGTCCACGCCGACCACGTGCCAACCCCGCCCGGCCAGGTAGAGCGATGTCGTGCCGGTGCCGCATCCCAGGTCGAGCGCGCGGCCCGCCGGGCGGCCATCGCGCTCCATTGCCGCGATCCAGGCGATGATCTCTGGCGGGACGATGCCCGAATCCCAGGGCGTGTCGCCGCGCAGATAGCGCCAGATGAAGCGCAGCCGCCGGCGCATCAGGCATACCCTCTGGCTGCTGGCCGGGTGAGCGAGTCCATACCGTCCTCTGCCTGCCCCTGAAATCCTGGCGGGATCACTGGGCGCTGGCGCTGAGGTACTCCACCAGAAAGGGGTTGTGCCTGCGCTCGTGGCCGATGGTTGTATCGCGCATGTGCCCCGGCGCAACCGTGAACGCATCGCCCAGCGGCAGCAGCTTGCGCGTGATCGAGCGCATCAGCGTCTCGTAGTCCGCGCCCGGCAGGTCGGTGCGCCCGATGCTGCCGTAGAACAGGCAGTCGCCGCTGAAGACGGTGCGCTCCTCGCGCAGGACGTAGCTCACGTGGCCGGGCGCATGGCCGGGCGTGAACAGCACGTCCAGGGCAATGCCGCCGTAGGTCACCGTCTGGCCGTCCTCGACGAACGAGTCCGGCTCGGCGGCGGGCGGTACTTCGGTGGTGAACCACTGGCGCACCGTGACCGGCATGTTGCGCAGCAGCGGCAGGTCGAGCGCGTGAATGGCAAAAGGCGCGCCGGTCAGCGCCTTCAGGTCGGCGCTGGCCAGGATATGATCGAAATGGCAGTGCGTCGCCAGGATGGCGCGCACCGTCCAGCCACGACTCGCCGCCGTCTGGTGGATCAGCGCGGCGTTGTCGCTCGGATCAATGACGATGGCCTCCAGGGTAGCTGTGTTGCCGAGAATATAGCAGTTGGTTTGTAGCGGGCCAAGCGTGAGCTTGAGGATTTCGATGGCCATGAGCGTGTATCCTGATGAGTCTGCCAGAGTTTACGGGGGCGCACCGGGCGGCCCGCCGCACCAGTGTAGCGCACCCAGCCCGATCCGGCGAACGCAGGCCAGGGCCAGGGTCCACGAACAAGTTGTTGGGCGATTGCCAGAACGCCCCTATCCCCCGGC
>CAYNHD010000487.1:0-2705 GCA_964396775.1 uncultured Thermoflexus sp.
GTAGGGGCGTATTGCAATACGCCCCTACGGAGGCATTTCGCCAACAGTATCACCATGTAGGGAGGGGGCAAGCCAAGCGTTGCGAGGCCGAGGGTGAGAGACCGTTTGAGAAGTCGTGCGCCTGCCTTTGCCCCCCATCCCCGGCCCTTCGCCCACGAGGGGGGAAGGGAGAAGAGCGCGCCCGCCAAGCCCCTCCCTTCTTGTGGGGGAGGGGTTTGGGGTGGGGGGTTCACACAGGGTCTCTCAGGCCGTGCGACGGCAGTGATCGGCTTGCTGCCGCCTGTCCACTCCCACCCGACCTATCCGGCTGCGCCCCGCACTTCTCGCCGATCCAGCGTACCCGGCCTGCGCGGACCAGGGCAGAAGCGCCCGGCGTTAAGAGCCAGGGCCGGACATCTCTCTCGCGCCTCTCTCAAATACCCGGTAAAACCAGGCCAGCACCAGGCCAGCCACAAAGCCCCCAATGTGCGCCCAGTAGGCCACGCCCCCCGTCTCAGCCGTGGCAACCCCCAGCGAACCCACACCGTTGAAGAACTGCGTGATGAACCAGATGCCGATGTATATCACCGCGGGGACACGGGTAATGCGCGTCAGGGGGCCGAGGAAGAGGAACATGCGGACGACGCCTTTGGGGAAGAGCAGCACGTAGCCGGAGAGTATGCCGGCGTGGTGTCTGTTCTTCGGTCCCGACTGGCATGAACATGTGCGCACTCGTTCCCTCTCTGACCGGGCTTGCGCCCCGCCATCTCGACTTTCAACCGGCTGGTGACGTAAGGATCGTCCCGCTCGAATCCTCAGTCTAGCCGAAGATTGGTCCCTTTGATACGACTTCTGTCGGATGGCTGATTGACAGCCAGAGCGTGTACCATCCCGTCGCCTGCCCAAGACAAAACACGCATCCGGCACGGGGTGCGTGTTTGTTGTTGTAGGGCAATGTCAGTGGTCGTCACTAATTCCCCACGCCTACCCGCCGCCGTCCACCTCAACCGCCAGACAGGTGTTGGTCGTCAGGATGCCGGGGATGGTCTGCACCTGGGCAGCAATGACCGTGCCCATCGCTTCCAGGTCGCCGGCCTCGATAATGGCGATGGCGTCGAATTCGCCGAAGGTCATCTCCGCGGTGCGCACGGCTTTGACCCGGTGCAGGTGGCGAACGACCGACGTGACTTCTCCGGTGCGCACTTTGATCAGCACATACGCTTTCATGCGGCTACCCTCCTTGGCGTTGCGGACGCAACTAACGAGCGCCACCTTGCGCCGTTGACCGATCAGCGGGGGTGTGCCGTGGCCCGGCCCGCTGGCGAGCAGATGCGATCTTTTCTCATGATACTGGAAGTGCAAGCCCAGAACATAGGACAATGCTCCGTGATGTGGCAGCGGCTCCTCACGTTTTGCGCGCCCAATTCTGCCTTTACAGGGTCTGCGAAGCGTGGTATAACGATGCTACCCTGCCGTGCGCGTGATCCGCACATCGGTTTTGAGCCAACACCCAAACCCAGGGTATCCAGGTCAAGGCACAGACGCATTAGGATTCGTCCAAAGCCGAAGTGCCTGCTAGATACCCACCTGCGAAAGCAGGTTCAAAACGTAGCGGCACACGGCATGGCGGGAGTCATTATCCCGCGCCCGGCTTCACCACCGGGCGTTTTTTCGCCCCGGTGCCGACCCCTGGCTGGTTCAAGCTATCTATTTCCAGCCCCATTACGATATGAGTTTTTTTCCTTGATTCCGTATCAGCGACTGGTTATACTGGAGACCTATCCGCTTCGCGCCCATCACCAGGACACCGACGAGCGATGCAGCGAGAACGTGTCGCCGATGACATCTACGTTTTCACCAGCGAGCTGTATGCCCAGGTTACGGCAGGGGCGATCCTCACCACCGAAGGGGCCATCCTGATTGACACCCTGGTTTTCCCCGAAGAGGCCCGCGCCATCCGGCACTTCCTGGAAAACCGGCTGAACAGCCCGGTTCGCTATGTCATCAACACGCATTACCACGCCGACCACACCTACGGCACGTGCTTCTTCCCGGACGCGCAGCTTATCACCCACGCGCGCTGCTACGACCTGCTGGATACGCGCGGGCGGGAGGGGTTGGCCGCCGCCCAGCACAGCACCAGCGAGCTACGCGATGTGCAGATCGTGCTGCCGCACATGGTCTTCGACGGCGGCACGCTGAGCGTGCGCCTGGGCAACAAAACCGTCGAGCTACGCCACTCGCCCGGCCACAGCCCGGATTCCATCGTCTGCCTGGTGCGCGAGGATCGCGTGCTGTTCGCCGCCGACACGATGATGCCCGTGCCCTACTTCGTGGACGGCAGTTACGACGACTTCGTAGCCAGCCTGCACGCGCTGCAAAACGGCGGTTTCGAGAACGTGGTGCAGGGGCATGGGGAAGTGATTCTGCGCGGGGAGGTCGAGGAAGTCATCCAGGGGCATCTCGGCTATCTGTCGCTGATCCGCCGTCACGTCGAGCGCGTCCTCGACCGGGGGCTGCCGCCGGAGGCGCTCAACGCGGTCACCATTGAGGATTGCGGCAAGAGCCGCATTCCGCTCAACGGGCTGGTGCAGGACTTGCACCAGGCCAACCTGCACGCGCTCTACCACGACCTGGCCGCCCAGCGGCGGGGCCGCGCCTGAGCCAGCTATCAGAGACCATTTGAAAAGACCAGCAACCCCACCCTAAATCCCTCCCCGCAGGCG
>CAYNHD010000488.1:0-2688 GCA_964396775.1 uncultured Thermoflexus sp.
GCGCGGTGTTCACATCGCCGCAGAAGATGACCGAGCGTCTCTCGGCGCGCAACCGCTCGGTGTAGTCCAGAAAGGCGGCTTTGTAGGCCATCTTGAAAGGGACGCGGCTGTGATCGCGCGCGCCATTGGGGAAGTACGCGCCGATCAGCACGAAGTCGCCGTAGTCGGCGACGATGGTGCGCCCTTCCTGGTCGTACTCAGGGATGCCCAGCCCGATCTGCACGTTGCGCGGCGCGATCCTGCTGTAGAGCACCACGCCGCTGTAGCCCTTCTTGACCGACGACCACGCCCAAAAGCTGTGGTAGCCGTCCGGGTCGCGCAGCGCCTCGTCAATCTGGTCGGGGTGCGCTTTGGTCTCCTGCAAGCAGAGCACGTCCGGCTGGACGGCGTGAATCCACTCCAGCAATCCTTTGCCCTGCGCAGCGCGAATCCCGTTCACGTTCCACGAATACAGCCGGAGCATAAGCCCCCTTGCTCGGTGATAGGCACGGCGCTCTACGGCGCGCTGACCGCCAGCGTGTCGAGCATACTCGCGTAGACCTGCGACCACAGGTCCCAGCCGTACTTGCCGGTCGTCGTCAGGGTGAGCACGACGGCGCGCCCGTCTTCCAGGGCGAACGCGCCGACGGTCGTGTTTACTGGCGGGTCCTGCGTCTCGTCGCGCGCGACGCCGATCATCCCGCTCAGCGCGCCCGCCGTCCATTCAACAGTCTCTGGTTCAGTCAGTGCAGCGAGCGCCGCCTCAACCGACTCGGCGAAATGCGCCTCGAAGACGGCACGCTCGGCGAACTTGTTGTTCTCCGACGGCGTAATGGTGAACAGGACATCCCCCTCGCCGGGGGCCGCGTCGAAGTAACGATCGGGGTAGCGCAGGCTCACGCCGCCCGCCGCAATCTCGCCGTCCAGGTCCATGACCAGCGGCAGCGGGCACTCGTCGTCGTTGGGATCGGCGCAGCCAGGCAGTCCGCTCGCGCTCCCGCCACCCACGTTCAGGTTCAGTCCCAGCCCACCGTCCAGGCTCACGCCGCCGGGCGGACTGCCAGTGTCTGTCGTCGGTTCCGCTGTGCTGGCAGGCTCGTCGTCGCCATTGCTCCCACAGGCCGCCGCGCCCAACACCATGACCAGCAGCATCGCCCACACCGACACCCGACTCAGTTTCCCCATCATCTACCTCCTCACGTGCACCAAACCAGGGGCCGTCAGCGCCCGACGAGCAGAGTCTAGCGGGCCGCGCCGCCACTGGCAACCGCTAGGCAGGGCGAACGCCAAGACTTCGGGAGTCTCGCAGACTTCCGAAGTCTGGCCAGGGGGCGCGCCGGTTGGCCTCACCCCCTGGCTTCGCCGCGCGTGGTATCCGCGCTAATCGTTAGTTTGCATCAATATACCCCTACCAGGCGCTGCAGAGCGGCCCATCCTCACAGCGGCGCGACGTGTTATACTAGAGCGGATTGGAATGCCTCGCAAGTGGGAGTGCTCTATGACGTTCCAAGGGATTCGGGCTGGCCGGGTCGTTCAGGCGGTATTCATGGTGTTCCTGGTGTCGCTGGGGCTGTCGCTGCTCACCTCCTGCTTGCTGATGCCTTTCGTGTCCGCCGACATGGTGGAGCGACTCTCCGATCTGTTCGTGGCGCTCAATGCCAGCGGCCTCAATCAGGAGCAGCAGATCGAGCAGTTCCAGAACGACGTGAACGCTTTCGCCCAGGACTTCGAGGGCGAGCTGACCATCTACTACGCCGTCCAATGGACGCTGGTCGCGGCAGTGACCCATATTGTTGCGGGACGGATGGCGCGTCGCGCGGAGACACCCGCCCAGGCCGCTGGCTATGGCCTGCTGATCGGCCTCGGCGTGCTGGTGAGTTACGGCGCGTTCTGCGTGGTGATGACCATTGCCCCTGGGGGATTCAAGTTGCTCTACCTCGTTCTGCTGGTAATGGCGGGCTACTTCGGCGGGCGCAGCGCAGGCGGACGGCTCCTGCCCGCTGCCGCCATCGCCCCCGACCAGCCCAAACGACCGTTCTTCACCTCCGGCCAGCCAGGGGTGAGGCCGGAGGTTTACTACAACATGGGCGTGCAGGCGGCGCTTGGCGGGCGGCGCGACGAGGCGCGCCAGCACTTCACCCGCGCCGTGCAGGGCAACCCGCGCTATGTCGAAGCGTGGCTGCAACTGGCGAACCTGGCCGATACACCGGAGCAAGCCTGGAACTACATCCAGCAGGCGCGCGCCATCCGCCCGGACGATCCCGCCGTGCAGCAGGCCGTCAGCGTGATCTGGCCGCAGGTCGCCGCGTCCGCCGGGCAGGTCAGCCCGTCGCGCGCGCAGCCGCCGTACCCCGGTGGGGCGCAGGACGACGTATCTGTTCCACGCTCGACGCTGCCGACGGGCATCTACGGGGACAACCTTCCCCTGCCTCCTAGCGAGGACAGGGACGGCGCAACGCCGCCCGAATCGCCGGAGGAGGGTGCGCCGGACGAAGCGGCGCGTCCCCCCGCACCCTGACCAACCCCCACTGCGCAGGTCAAGAAAAACAACGGGGGGTACCTCACCCCTAAGTCCCCTCTCCACACGCGGAGAGGGGACTTGGCTGCACAATGACTCCTCCTCTCCGTTATGAGATTTGACACTCAAGACGGGTAATACGCGCAAATGTCATGTAGGGGCGGGTTTGCAAACCCGCCCCTACAAGCGGC
>CAYNHD010000489.1:0-2678 GCA_964396775.1 uncultured Thermoflexus sp.
CTCCCCGCAGGCGGGGAGGGATTTAGGGTGGGGTTGCAGGCCTTTTCAAACGGCCTCTTAAGTAGACGCGTAGGGTACTGCTTTGCTGCACCCCTCCATGGCGCCAAGAGACCCGCCAGGGCCACCAGACCAGGCCACCCCCAACGGCTAGGGTATGCCGTTGAGCGTATCCACAACGCGGAACAGATCGCCGAGGGCGTAGAAGTCAACGGCGACGAAATTCGGCAGGTGTCCGCGTTCCTCGGCGCAGGTGAGGGCGCGGTTCAGCAGCACGTCGTAGCTGTTGACGAAGGCGGCGTCCACCCGGTCGGGGGCGCGCCGCGCGATCCAGTGGTTGAGCAGGAACAACGGCTTGCCGGTGCCGCCCCGGTTCGGCGCGCAGGTGAAGTCCTCCGGGCGGCGGTAGTTGTAGGATGTCTCCTCGGCGTAGTCCCACAGGTGCAGGTACCAGTCGGGCGGCGGCCCGCCGCGCTCGGCGAAAACAACCAGCCGTGTGTTGGCCTCGATCATCTCGCGCAGCGTGGGCCATTCGGCGTCGGGGGAGGGGGTGTAGACGTAGCGGATCAGCCCGCTGTCCTGCATGGCGGCGGCGGTGTCCTGGGGGCTGACTTCATCCTGCAGGATCAGCACGACCACTTCGTTCCAGTTGCGGTCGAGGAAGGCGCGAATATCGGCGAAGGCGGTTTTGAGCGGGGTTGCGCCCAGCGCGCACAGGTTGTGGCAGACGAAAAGGTTGTCAGGATCGCGGGTCTGCGGGTCGGCGGCCTTGACGATCCGGTCTACGAGCGGACGGCTGGTGCTGGGGAAGGTGGCCAGATAGCGATCAATGTCCTCCTGAGTGTCACCGTAGTGCGTGTCCAACGCCAGAGCGCGCACGCCTGCTTTGAGCTGGATAGACAGGCCGCCATCGTGGTGCGGCCAGACCCAGCCGTAGTCGGAGGCAGACATGGCGTTGTGCGTCATCGGGAAGACGACCTCGTTGAAGCGGCGGTCGCACAGCGCCTCGTGCCCGTTGCAGGCCAGCACGCCAGACCCCGCCGTGCGCTGGGGAGTCATCAGCCAGTCGAGCAGAACTGGCAGCCCGACCAGAGACACGATTGCCAGAGCCAGGGCCAGGCGCGGGCGCGCCGCGAGCGGTCGGAGCAGGCGGGCCAGCCAACTCACCACCTTCGGCGACGCCCACGCGCCGAGCAGCGCCGCGCCCAGCAGCAGGGCTACCGCTGCACGCTGGCGGATCGAGTCGCCCACGCCGTCCTGCAGCGAGGTGAGCACGTCGGTCAGCATCGTGCGCAGCGAGTGGGGCAGCTCAGCGCCGTTGAGGGCGGAGTTGGTGAATTCCTCGAAGGGCAGGCTCGCGCGCGCCTCGATCAGCGCCCAGGTCCCAACGGCGCTGGTCCCGGCCAGCACCAGCATCAGCCCCAGCAGGCCAAACGCCCGGCGTGTGCGCGTGCCTTGCAACGCGGCCAGCCCGCTCAACGACAGAATCAGCGCCAGGAGGATCACAGGCATCAGATCGTCGCGAAAGAAATGGGCCAGTTCGCGCGTGTCGTTTAGCTCGGTGATGATCGTGGCGGTCGTCTTGTCGGCGAGTTGGGCAAAGGCATCTACACCGCCGATGGTGCCCGTCTTTAGCTCGCTTTGCAGGTTGCGCGCGGCTTCTTCGACCTGCACCGCCAGCAGTTCACCCGACGCGATGACGATGGCGCCGGCCAGGTCGTTATCGGCCAGGGCCGCCTCCACCTGCAGGCGCGTCGCATCCGTCACCCGCTCGCCTGCCGGCGCGAGCAGAATCCGGGCTATCTCGTGTTTCTGCGCCTCGGACAGGCCCCGGATGGAGAGGTTGGTGATGTCGAAAGGCAGCGCTCCCAGGCGGCCCTCGGACAGGGCACGCACATAGTCTTCAATCTGGCGGTAGAAAGTCTCCGGCGTCAGCACGGGCACGCTTAGCTCGTCCTCACCGATCAAGCGATTCTGCCTGGCCCGCGCGATCAGTTCCGTCTGGATGGTCTGTGCTGCCGCGATGATCTTCTGCTGAAGTTCCGGGTCGTTGATCGCTTTGGACAGGTGAATGTTGGAGCGCAGGCGCTGGCGGTCGCCGGAGAGGTAGGCGGTTAGCTCGGTGAAGAGCCGGTCGGCGGCGCTGCGCAGCACATCGGGGGGCAGCACCAGGCGCAAGGCCGACACCGCGTGGCTGTAGGTTTCCTGCGAATAGTACCCTTCGATGCGCAGGTCGCCAAGCAGCCGCACGGTCACATCGCGCAGCGCCGGGTCGGCCAGCAGGTCGGTGTAGATGCGGTCGTAGATGCGGTTGCGTTCCAGGGCGTGGGTGTAGAAGCGCGCGTTGAGCAGATCGTCGGTCATCACCTGGATGGCCAGGTAGGTGAGGAAGGAGACGACAAACGCGACCATCAGGACGATGGTCAGCAGGCGTTCGAGCAAAGGGTACGATCCCCGCAACATGGAATAGATGGCGCTCTCTGGCTGCCCGATTACACGCGATGCCTGGCACTCATCTCAGATCATACGCCAAATGCGCTCCGTCTGCGGGCGATTATGTTGTGGATTGGGGAAGGATTGTATGATAGAAGCTATCGCGCCGTTGCGCTCAGTGCACGCGCGGGTGCACGAACAACCTGTCGCCAGGGGAAGTTCGGGAATGCTCGCTGAACGCCTCCCCC
>CAYNHD010000490.1:0-2635 GCA_964396775.1 uncultured Thermoflexus sp.
ACATCATTGCCAACTGGGAGACCTGGCAGGAGGGCGTGCCGCCCTTGCCGTGATCACTGCGCTCGCCCCGCGCGTTGAGGGTGCTGGGGCAAGGCAGTTTGGAGGGGCACGTTCATCATTTGAGGGCGTGCCCTGATCTTTGCTCACTCTCGATTGGGTTCTGCGCACCCAGGTACGGTATACTCTTGAACTGAGGGGACTGCGAGATCGAGAGTCTACGTGGGATGCCTGGCTTCATGGAACGCAAGATCGTCGCGCCGGCAGTGCAAGATGCGTTGGGGGCTATTCAAGAACACAACGCAACACTAGAGGCGCGTTTTGCCGACAAGCTCAAAGTCAACTACCAGTTGAACCGCCAGCTTGTCAGCTTTCAGGCCAACAAAAACAAACCCGGTTACCGGTGGTTCAGATACAAAGAGAGCTTCTCCGAGGCGCTCGTTCAACACTTGTTGGACGTTCTCGGTTTGGAATCTGGGCGTGTCTTGGACCCCTTTGCTGGTGTTGGGACGACCTTATTCGCTGCCAGCGAACGCGGGTTGGATGCCATCGGCATTGAGTTGCTTCCCGTAGGCTGCGAAGTCATGGAAGTACGTCGCCAGACGCAGCACGGCGATGTCACCGCCCTGCGCCTGGTGCTTGATCGCTGGCGGCGCGAGCAGCCCTGGAAGCAGATACAGTCTGCTAAGCCGTTTGCTCATCTGCGCATTACTCGCCAGTCCTTTCCCGACGAGACTCAGCGGGCCCTGGAGAAATATCTGGCGGCACTGGAGTCCGAATCGGAACCGGCAGCGCGGCTACTCCGCTTCGCGGCGATGTGTGTGCTGGAAGACATCAGTTACACCCGAAAAGACGGGCAATATCTGCGCTGGGATCACCGCTCCGGGCGACGGCAGGGCAGCAAACCGTTCCATAAAGGCCACATTGCCAGCTTTGACGAGGCCATCACGCACAAGCTGAATGAAATCCATGCTGATCTGCAACCTTCTCGCCCCCTACCTGGTTTCTTCGATACTCTGGGCCAACGGGGCGAAATCGAAGTCTTACGCGGTTCCTGTCTGGACTTGCTGCCCTCTTTTGAAACTGCCTCGTTCGATGGCCTGATCACCTCTCCGCCCTACGCCAATCGCTATGACTATACTCGCACCTACGCGCTGGAATTAGCCCTGCTAGGTGTTGATGAGGACGAAATCCGCGCGCTTCGTCAGGCGATGGTGTCGTGCACCGTCGAGAACCGTGCAAAGGCCGGGCTTGCCACCATCTTCTCGTCCCACGTGTTCGCCCGTGCATCGGCGGCTTTTGCTGATCAGCGAGCTCTACAAACCATCCTCAACTATCTGGAGTGGCAAAAAGAGACAAAGGCGCTCAATAACGCGGGCATTCCACGCATGGTGCGCCACTATTTCTATGAACTGGCGCTGGTCGTTTTCGAGTGCGCGCGCGTGCTCAAGCCAGGTGCGGCCTTCGTGATGGTCAATGACAACGTGCGCTATGGGGGAGCAACCATTCCGGTTGACCTGATTCTTTCTGACTTCGCAGAACAGGCCGGATTCTCCGTAGAGGTTATCTGGGTGCTGCCCACAGGCAAGGGCAACAGCAGCCAACAAATGGGTGCTCATGGACGTGAGGAATTGCGCAAGTGCATCTATATCTGGCGACGTAGGAACGACTGATGCCTGAGAAAAAGCAAGCCCATAATGAAGCCTGGACGCTCGACCAATTGGCCAAGAGCGTCTTCTTTCACCGCAAATTGCACGAATGGCGACTTCTGGAAATTGCCGACCAGATTAACCTGGTGCGCGGCGAAAACCTGGACTGGGGCGATCTCAACATTTCTGAAGAGGCGTGGAGCAAGGTTATTCACCGGGGCATCAAGCCGGTCATTGTGTTCGCGCATCCTCACGTGCTGCAAGCTGTTCCTGGCTCGGCCAGCTATTACCGGATGCTGGCCCTGGTGTCGCAAAAGTCCATGAAGCGTGTCGGCCTCAATCTCGATTCCTACGAGGCGGGCAAGCCTGTTGCAGACGAAGGGGCAGCGGTGGCCATTGCCCGCCATCTCAACCGCATTGTCAGCGCGCTTGTCGAAGCCGATGACGAGATTGACGCGCGCGAGTTTGACCTATGGCGGGGCATGGCCGCTGGCTCACAAGCCCAGGGGTCGTGGCAAAACACCAAAGGCGCATCGGCGGAAAAGGCAATCCGCGAAGTCATCTTGCAGCGGTTGCAGAGACGACGGCTAACCAGCGGCAAGCAAGCCAGCGCCGCAAGAATAGACCTGGGTGATGGCAGGGTTCTGGTTTTTGCTGACGAGCCAGACATCGCCATTGTGCAGGACAATGTGCCGCAGATTGCCGTTGAGATCAAAGGAGGCATTGACCAGGCGGGAGTATTGGAGCGCATTGGGGCAGCCCTCAAGAGCCTGCGGCGGACACGCCAGGAGAATCCCAATTCGGTGACGGTGCTCATCCTGCCGGATGTCGCCATGACGGAACGGGCGCGGGAAGATTTGAGCATCAATACGGAAACTGTCACCTACTTGTACAGCTCGCAAGCACTCCTTGAAGATGAACGCGAGCGCGAAAGATTCTTCCAGATACTCCGGTTATGACATTCGCCTAACCCAAAGGATCGCCCATGC
>CAYNHD010000491.1:0-2629 GCA_964396775.1 uncultured Thermoflexus sp.
CTCGGCGCTGGCGCGCCTCGCCTCCCCCTCTCCGCCACCGGAGAGGGGGTAGAGCCGAGCGCAGCGAGGCTGAGGGTGAGGTAAAGCAGGGTGCATCGCACCACCCCACCTGACCAGCCAGCACGATCCGGAGGAACAGCCCATGCCCTCGTCCTTGTCCAATCTCGTGACCATCGAGCGCCACATCCTCGAAAAACAGGAGCAGCACCCCGGCGCAACGGGCCGCCTGACCAGCCTGCTCTACGACATTGCGCTGGCAGCCAAGCTGATCGCGCGTGAGACCACCCGCGCGGGTATCGCCAACGTGCTCGGCGCGACATCCGGGCAGAACGTGCACGGCGAAACCCAGCAGAAGCTCGATGTCTACGCCGACCAGGTGATCTTCCGCATGAACGACCACACCGGGCGTGTGTGCGTCATGGCGTCCGAGGAGCACGACGATCTGCTGCACATCCCCGAACGCTACCCGCCCGGCTACTACGTGCTGATCTACGACCCTTTGGACGGCTCGTCGAACATTGATGTCAACGCCTCCATCGGCACCATCTTCGCCATCCACCGCAAGATCACGCCCGGCGATGGGCGCGGCACGCTGGAAGACGTGCTCCAGCCCGGCTCGCGGCTGGTTGCCGCCGCCTATGTCATCTACGGGTCAAGCACGATGATGGTCTACAGCACCGGGCAGGGCGTGCATGGGTTTACGCTTGATCCAAGCATTGGCGAGTTTCTGCTCAGCCACCCGGATATTCGTATCCCCTCCCCCGGTAAATATTACAGCGTCAACCAGGGGCGGCAGAAATACTGGTCGCGCGCCGTCCAACGCTATGTGGCCTGGCTGCAGGGCCTGGACGACGAAGGGCGCGAGCCGCTCGGTCTGCGCTACATCGGCAGCATGATCGCCGACTTTCACCGCAACCTGCTGCGCGGCGGCGTCTTCCTGTATCCCGCCGACACAGACCAGCCCAGCGGCAAGCTGCGCCTGACCTACGAGACGCAACCGCTGGCCTTCATCGCGGCCCAGGCCGGCGGCTACGCCTCGGACGGCGCGCGCGACATCCTCAGCATCCAGCCGGAGAACCTGCATCAGCGCGTGCCGGTCTTCATGGGCAGCCGCGACCTGGTGGAGAAGGCGGAGCAGTTCTTGCGCGAGGACGGCTGAGCAGGAGAAGAGAAAGCGAACGCCTATAGACTCAAGACTCAAACCGGGTGCGTGCAAAACCTGTCAGGTAGGGCGCTGCTTTGCTGCGCCCCCATCGCCCACGTCCCTCAAACCCATCCTTGACATCCGCCCCCTCACCCGCTACCATAACAGTCAGTCAACGGGGCGTGGCGCAGCTTGGCTAGCGCGCTTGCATGGGGTGCAAGAGGCCCCCGGTTCAAATCCGGGCGCCCCGACTCTCACTTCAACCGGCTCTCTCCGCGTCAAGCGAGGGAGCCTTTTGTTTCCCCTCCCCCGCCCCCGCTACAACGGTCTCTACGCCGAGACCTCATCCAGACTGGCGATGGCCCCGCGCACGATCTGGGCGCTGGCCTGCAAAGCGGCGTGCTCCTCGTCGCTCAGCGGGAAGGGGCAGGTCGAGATGACCCCCGCCCCACCCACCAGGTTGGGCAGCGCCACCGTCACATCGTGCACGCCGGCAACCTCCTCCTGCGGCGTGCACACCGTGAGGATCGCGCGTTGGTCGCGCAGAATGACGTTGGTGATGCGCGCCAGCGCGCTGCCGATCCCGTAGTAGGTCGCGCCCTTCCCGGCAATGATGCGATAAGCGGCGTTGCGCACCTGGTCGTCAATCTGGGCTTTCACCTCCGCCGTGATCTCGCCCCCCTGCTCCACGCAGAAGTCCTCCAGCGGAATCCCACCGATGCCGACCTCCGACCAGGCCAGCACCTCCGAGTCGCCGTGCTCGCCCAGCACGTAGGCATGAACGTGCTGCGAGTCCACGCCGAGGTGCCGCCCCAGCAGCGCGCGGAATCGCGCGGTGTCCAGCGTGGTGCCGGAGCCGATCACGCGGCGGCTGCCAACGCCGAACTCTGCCGCATAGCGCGCCGCCAGATGAGTCATCACGTCTACCGGATTCGAGGCCACGACCAGCACCGCTTCCGGCGCGTAGGCCAACACCTGCGGGACGATGCTGTGGAACACGGCTGCGTTGCGCTCCAGCAATTGCACCCGCGCCTCGCCGGGGCGTTGTGCTACCCCGGCGGTGAGGATCACCACCTTCGCCCCTGTCAGGTCCGGGTAATCGCCGGCGCGCACCTGCAGCGGGTGAGCGAACGGCACGGCGTGGAGAATATCGTCCGCTTCGGCCTGGGCGCGCGCGTGGTTCAGGTCAACCAGCACAATCTCGCGGCCAATGCCCTGCATCACCAGCGCATAGGCGGTCGTCGCGCCCACTGCGCCGCTGCCGACAATGCCGATCTTCATAGTCTACGCTCCATTCGCTAACCAGCTTCCTCATTTGAGATTGTCCCAGCAAAGGCTGGGGGCGTCAACGAGCATCGCTGCTGGGGTGCACAGAGGTTGTCAGTGAGTCGCTCGACGCCAGGTGAGATGAGATCCCTTAGGGGCGTATTGCCATACGCCCCATGCGCGTCAAGTGAAGGCTTCCGGGTGCGTGGTATGGGCACA
>CAYNHD010000492.1:0-2629 GCA_964396775.1 uncultured Thermoflexus sp.
GGGCCGGGGGATAGGGGCGTTCTGGCAATCGCCCAACAACTTGTTCGTGGACCCCGCCGCGCACCAGTTTTCGCCTTTTTCGCAGGAGCGCGCTACACTCAGAGTTTCGAGTCCCACACTTCCAAGCCCACGTAATTCATGTTATAATCTGGGGACGTGCTCCGAAAATCTTATGGCTGATACGTTCAGGCACGTCTGGTGTATTCTCCCATCAGGCGGGGCATCGTGTTGCGATCAGCAGGACCTCAGGAGGCATCGGGACTCACGTGATCCAGGAACTGATGAACCGCGCAGACCAACGGGGGTACGTCACCTTTGAAGATGTGTTGGAGTTGCTGGATGAAGATAGCGATGATGTCAATGCCATAGAAGCAGTGCTCGACGAGCTGGATGAATTGGGCATCGAGCTGCGTCAACACGAAGTCGAATCGCACGACGAGCTAGACAACCCGGACGACGAATTTCAACCCGCAGAAACCTCGCACGATCCTGGCGTCGGCGACATCAACGCCGTCTCAGCAGACGATCCAGTAGGGCTGTACTTCCGCCAGATGGCCCAGGAACCTCTGCTGACCGCCGAAGAGGAAATTGACCTGGCCAAGCGTATTGAACTGGGCCGCAGCGCCGCCGAGCGCCTGTGCGACCCCACGCTGCCGCCCACCGAGCGCGAATGGCTCGCCCGGCTGGTGGACGACGGGCAGGCCGCGCGCGAGCACCTGGGCCGCGCCAACACGCGCCTGGTGGTGAGCATCGCCAAGCGGTATATGGGCCAGGGCCTGCCCTTCCCCGACTTGATCCAGGAAGGCAACGTCGGGCTGATGCGCGCGGTGGACAAGTACGATTACAAGCGCGGCAACCGCTTCAGCACCTATGCCACATGGTGGATTCGCCAGGCGATCACCCGCGCGCTGGCCCAGAAAACGCGCACCATCCGCATCCCGCTGCACATGACCGAGCGCATCCGCCAGATGTACCGCACCGCTCAGGTGTTGGAGCAGTCGCTCGGCCACCGCCCGACCCCCGAAGAGATCGCCAAGGAGATGGAGCTACCGCCGGAGAGCGTGCGCGGGATGATGGACGCCAGCCAGCACGCCATTGCCCTGGAGCGCCCGGTCGGTGACGATGGCGACAGCGAGTTCGGCGATTTCATTGAAGACCAGGACTCGCCCAGCCCGGTTGAGGCAGCCACGCAGCACTTGCTGCAAGAGACCATCGAGGAAGTGCTCAGCGAGCTAACGCCGCGCCAGAGCCATATTCTGCGCCTGCGCTTCGGGCTGGGCGGCGGCGAGCCGCACACCCTGGAGGAGATCGCCAACAAGTTCGGTCTCAGCCGCGAGCGCATCCGCCAGCTTGAAAAAGAGGCGTTGCGCCGGCTGCGCCACCCGCGCCTGGCGCACAACCTGCGGGATTACCTGAGCTAGACCGGGTTGACAACTGCATAGCGCGTACAGGCCAGGGCCGTGTGCCCTGGCTTTTTGATCCAGGCTGAGAGTCCTGCGCGTTTTGACTCTCTCATCGAAACTGCATGGTATGATGGTAGAGGATGAGCGCGCGCATGGTGGAACCAGGTGAGCCAGTCCAGGCAGCGCGACCTGTGTGAGGCGTCAAGATGGGAACGGTGCAAGAGCGGCTGCCGATCAGCTTGCCCATGGAGGCTATTGCTGCGTTCTGCCAGCGCTGGAACATCATTGAGTTGGCCCTGTTCGGATCAGTTCTGCGCGATGATTTCGGCCCAGACAGCGACATTGACGTGTTGGTGACCTTTGCGCCGGGCGCTGTGGTCGGGTTGAACTTCATCACCATGCAGCGCGAGTTGAGCGAACTGCTAGGCCACCCTGTAGACCTGAACACCTACGAGTCCCTCAGCCGGCATTTTCGGGATCGGGTTCGAGCTACTGCCCAGAGGATCTATGAACGAGCGGGATGAGGTGCGCTTGCGCGAGTCTGGGGCGACTTCTACCCGTCGGATTGGGCACTCAGCCTTGTCACCCCCCCGCCGTTTGGGTATACTTTCCCTACCTGGGCACCACAGGGCGACGTCGCCAAGTGGCAAGGCAAGGGTCTGCAAAACCCTCACCGTGGGTTCGATTCCCACCGTCGCCTCCACACAAAAACGGGAGCAGCACGCTCCCGTTTTGTATTGGCTGACGGCTAACCGCTGATGGCTGAAAGCTGCTCGCCGCCCGCTACTCCTCCAGCGTGCTCAGGTCACCCTCCTCCAGGCCCAGCGCACGCGCCTTGAGCACGCGGCGCATGATCTTGCCGCTGCGCGTCTTGGGCAGCCTGTCCACAAACTCAATCGTCGCCGGCTTGGCGATGGGGCCGACCTCGTGGGCCACATGGTCGCGCAGAATCTCGACGAGGCGCTGCGTCGGCTCGACGCCCTGCGCCAGGATGCAATACGCCTGGATCACGCTGCCGCGCACCTCGTCCGGCACGCCGATCACCGCGGCCTCGGCCACGCTGGGATGGCTGACCAGCGCGCTCTCGATCTCCGCCGTGCCCAGCCGGTAGCCGCTGACCTTGATCACATCGTCCACGCGCCCGATGACCCAGATGTAGCCGTCCTCGTCGCGCCTGGCGCTGTCGCCGGTCATGTACACGCCGGGGAAGCGGCTCCAATACTGCT
>CAYNHD010000493.1:0-2628 GCA_964396775.1 uncultured Thermoflexus sp.
TGGACAGTGTTTCATGTCCCCATTTTACCCATATCCCTAAACTTATCCACTCCCAGCAGAGTAGCGCCCTTGCCTGGCAGGTTTCGCACGCACCCCCGCAGAGCGAAGAGAAGAGATAATTGGCAATGCTCTTGGTTCTTCTGCGCGTCCTCTGCGTCTCTCTACGGTTCAGCAAATCCACCCCTTCCATGCGCGCAGCGCGGGCTGATCGTATAATGGGCGCAAACGACCACCATACCCGCGAGGATGATCATGCCCACTCTGTCGCGCACGGTTTGCATTACCCTGCTCGCCACCGCCCTGACCCTGGCCGCATGTGGCGGGGAGTCATCCGACAGACCCTCGCAGCTTGACGCCGCCGCCAACGCCCAGCGCCTGACCCAGACAGCCCAGGCCCAGCCGACTCGCACGCCCTGGCCGACCGAGTGGCCGTCGGCAACGCCGCCGCCGACGCTGCCGCCTACCGTAGCGCGTATCTCGCCCACTCCCTACCCCACGCGCGACCGCAGCGGCCCCACCGAGGTGCCAATGGGAACGCTCATCCCGCGCGGGGATTGGCTGTCTCTGCCCTTCACCGATGACGGCGGCGAGACGCGCACGCTCGACCAGTTCATAGGGCGCGCCGTCGTGCTGCAAACCCTGTCCGCCTCGTGCGCGATTTGCATCGAGCAGCAGGGACGCTTGCTGGTCGCCGCCCAGGACCGCTACGACCTGGGCCTGCTGAGCGATACGGTCTTCGTCGCCCTGGACGTGGTGCCCGGCGAATCGGCGGCGCGCCTGCGCCGCGCCTTGCAAGCGGGACTGAGCGAGCATTGGCCGACCGCCGAGCTAATCCTCAGCGACGACGTGGCGGCGGATTACGTCTTTGGAGCGGCCAGCCCCGCCCTGGTTGCCGCGCTGGAACGCGATTTCGGCCCGGACGCGGCTATTCCTGAAGCAGTGACCGTCATTGTGATCGAGCCAGACGGCACTGCTCACCTGCTGTATGAGGGCCTGGTGGACTGGCACGACCTGCGCGACGCGATCACGCTGTTCGGCAACCAGCCCCCCGACGACGGCTCGTGACGTAGCCAACGCCTGGGCAACGCGCGCCCTGCGACTCCCCAATGATTGGGGGACTCGCCCGGTGACCCGTTGACGCCATCCTGCTATCCGGCATAGACTGAGAATACCGAAAGTTCCAGGCCGAGTATCAGTTCGCTGCTTCCGCCCGCAGTACAAACCTCACTCCTACCCCCTCCGCAGGCGGAAAGGGGGACGTTGACGCAGCGAGGCTGGGGGTGAGGTAGATAACTGGCAATCAAGGAAGACAGCCAACCGCCTGTGGGCGGGGGAGGCCTGCCTTATATACAGTTCTGCCGCAGGCGCTCACCATCCGCCGTGCGGCACGCTAACAGGATGAACCTGCCCCGACTGATGTCTGAAACCTGACGGCCAACTATTGTTTGCTACGGAGGCGATGATGACCCTGGGCTACCGCGCGCGTCTCACCCCCTGGATCACCCTGCTCCTGCTTGTGCTGCTCGGCCTGGTCGCGTCCGCCTGCAATCTGACGAGTGGGGACGGCGAAGAAGAGGAAGCCACCGCCACCAGCGGCACGCCCGTCGGCGAAGCGGGCATCCCCACCGTGATCGTCCAGGCCCCGGACGATGGGGCGCACGTCTTACTGGGCAGCGACGTGCTGATCTACGCCGTCGCCAGCGATGCGGTCGGCGTCACTCGGGTGGAGCTGATCCAGGGCGAAACGGTCGTCGCTGCGCAGGCGTCGCCCAACCTGGACACAGGCGATACCGAGTTCCAGGTGCTGCTGCGCTGGCGGCCCAACGCACCCGGCGAGCAAACGCTGACCATCGTCCCCTGGCGCGGCGACGTGCGCGGGACTCCGGCCACGCTGACGCTGGTCGTGCGCGAGCAAGCAGCCGCGCTGACCCTGACGCCGGGTGCCACGCAAGCCCCCTTCCTGCCTACGAACACGCCGGTAGATCGCACCTGCCGCGTGCAGGTTGCCGTCGGCGCGCTGAACGTGCGCAGCGGGCCAGGGCTGGTCTATCCGGTGATTGATGGAGTCACCATCGGCCAGGAGCTACCCGTTATCGGGCGGCAGCTTTATCCGGCCCCCTGGTGGCAGGTCTTCTATCGCGGGCGGATCGGCTGGGTGAGCGATTACTACGTGAACGTGCTGGGCGAATGCAGCGGCATTGGCATTGCCCTGCCGCCGCCAACGCCCACGCCGCTGCTGGGCACGCTGCCGCCCACGCTCCCGCCGACCATCACCCCGCTGCCGCCGTCGCCGACACTGTTCATCCCCAGCGCGACGCCGCTCCCGCCCGGCACGGCCACGCCCAGCTTCACGCCGGAGCCGTGCCGCGTGCGCATCGTGCAGAACGGGCTGCCAGTCTACAGCGGCCCAGGGACCGTCTACACGCCGATGACTTTCGTCGCCGCCGGGCAGGAATTCAGCGTGGCGGGGCGCGACACGTTCGGCCAGTGGTGGCAGATTCACATCGCCGGGACGTTCGGCTGGGTGGAAGCGCGCTTCATAGCACCCTCCGGCGCGTGCCACCTCGTCGGCGTGAGTCCCATCCCGCCGACGCCCACGCCAACGCCGTCCTATACGCCCACCCAGAC
>CAYNHD010000494.1:0-2627 GCA_964396775.1 uncultured Thermoflexus sp.
CGCGTGGAAGCCGACGAAGTGACCTACAACCTGCACATCATGCTGCGCTTCGAGCTAGAAAAAGACCTGCTCGAAGGTAGACTCCCTGTGCGCGACCTGCGCGATGCCTGGAACGCCAAGATGGAAGCGTACCTGGGCATCACCCCGCCGGACGATGGCCGGCACGGAGTCCTGCAGGACGTGCACTGGTCTTCGGGGCTGATCGGTTACTTCCCGACCTATTCGCTGGGCAACTTCCTCTCGGTGCAGTATTGGGACAAGGCGCTGCAAGATGTGCCCTCCATCCCGGACGACATCGCGCGCGGCGAGTTTGGGTCGTTGCTGGGCTGGCTGCGCGAGAACATTCACCGGTACGGGCGCAAGTACTGGCCCGCCGAGCTAACCGAGCGCGTGACTGGCGAGTCGATCCGGGTGGGGCCGTTCCTGCGCTATCTCAAGGAAAAGTACACCGACATCTACGGGCTGTAGAGAGGGTGATTGGTTTTTGGTTTCTGGTTCTTGGTTTTTGGTGAGGGCCGAGTGCGTTCTACCAACCACCAATAACCAATAACCCCTAACAACAAAGAACCCCGCCGAGCGGCGGGGTTCGCTTATGGGGTCGGGGGAGGCGCTCAGTCGCCGCCGAACAGCCAGCGCAGCAAGCGGCGCAGCGGCCCCTCGCGCTTCGGCTCTTTGATCGTGGTGTTGCCCAGGCGGTCAATGGTGATGACCATGAACTGGTTGCGGTGAATGGCCTCTTTCAGTTCCAGCCGCTTGTTGCGCGGGATCAGGTAGGCTTCCAGGCGCTCTTTCGCCTCGTTGGAGCGAATGCTGGCCAGTCGCCAGGCGTCGTCGTGTAGCTCGATGGTGCGCATCAGCAGGATGTAGCGTTCCTGCATGGTCAGCATGTCGGATTCTGGCTCCGGGTCATAGATGGCGTGGCGCGGGCTGGCAATGGGTTGGTCGTAGTAGCCGGCGTTGGCTGGCGCGGGGCTGGCTGGCGCATAGCCGTAATCGCTTGTGCGCGGGTCGTCGGCGACTTGCTCGCTGGCCGGGTAGACGCGCGCGGCTGCGCGGCGTTCGTCAGGGTAGAGCGGGGCGGTCGCGCGCGGCGAATACCCCTCGTCGGCCCCGTAGGGATACGACTCGTGTGCGTCTGGCGCGGCGTAAGGCTCCTCTTGCGGCGGCGAATCCCAGTACTCGGCGGGGGGATCAGCGCGTCGTTCGGGCGCGTGACGCCGGCTGGGGGCGGAGGAAGCACCGGGTCCCCAGCGATGATCGGGGCGCGGCGGTGCAAGTCGTCCCGGTGAACGGTGATCGTCGCGAGTCATCCAGGTCCCTCCCTAATGATCTGCCCCCGCTGGATGCTTGTGAAATCAGCCTGGCACGCCCAGTCCCACCTGTACGCGGGTATCCGGTCACGGCACGGCCAGCGTGCAGGCGGCAGTGCGTGAGTTCGTGACCAGGATAGAATTGGTAATAAGACCTGATCACAGGTCACATGCCCAACGGCTGTTGGTACTACGGTACCTTAGTATAGCATTTCACGCAAGCGCAGACTATATGCTGGGGACAACCAGGGAGCCAAACGAGCGACGTTTTCACAAATTATTCACATACCTTAATCAAACCTGTTCTTAACCTTAATTAATCGTCTATACTTTACTCATTGAGCAGGGCCTCTAGCTCGCCCCAGCCGTTCCCTTCAGGGCCGATGGCCCGCGCCCCCTCCGCCAGAAGCCGGGCGTTGCCGGGCGCGGCGCTGCGCACCGCGAAAACCGGGCGACCCTGCACGCGGGCGAAGCGCGCCGCGTGCAGGCTGCCGCTGCCCGGCCCGGCCTCGACCACGATCACCGCGCGGCTCAGCCCGCTTATGATGCGGTTGCGCGCGACCAGCGCCGGGGCCGAGGGGCTGGCGTCCGGGTGAGTTTCCGACAACAGCGCGCCGCGCGCCAGCACGCGCGCCGCCAGCGGTGCGTTGCCCGCTGGGTAGACGGCGCGCACGCCGCTGCCGAGCACGGCCAGCGTCCGCCCGCCGCAGGCCAGCGCCGCCTCGTGGGCGAGCGCATCAACGCCCGCCGCCAGTCCGCTGACGACCGTCCAGCCGCGCGCTGCGATCTGCGCGCCCAGCGCCCCTGCCGCCCGCCGCGCCTGGAGGGTGGGACGGCGCGTGCCGACGATGGCAATAGCGCGGGCGTCCTCCGGCTCCAGCGCCCCGCGCCAGAACAGCACCGGCGGCGCGTCCGGCAGCGCCCGCAGCGCGGGGGGATAGACTGGTTGGTCGCGCTGAACCACCGCGATGCCGTCGGCGAGCCAGGCCGCGAGCGCCGCGCGCATGGCCGGCACGTCGGCGGCGCGGATGGCGGCGGCCAGCTTGGGGCCAATGCCGGGGACGGCCTTCAACTCTGCCGCGCTCGCGTTCAGCACGGCGTCCAGCGAGCCGAAGCGGTCGAGCAGCCGGGCGATGGTCTGGCTGCCCAGGTGAGGGATCAGGCTGAGGGCGACCCATTGGGCCAGTGTAGTGTTGTTGGTGCACATACTCGGTTCCCTGGTGCGGGCGTGTGCATAGCCTACCCACCGCCGGGTCTGCGAGCAAGTTGTCAGCGGATCATCTGCCGCCGCCGGAGAGCCTCACCCCCGCTCGGCCC